>JBBQEY010000061.1:0-15401 GCA_038321425.1 Burkholderiales bacterium
CGGGTGGCGCGGCTTCCGCCTCGCGCGCCGCACCCGCGGCTGCAGCCGCGCCTACAACCTCGGCTCCACCCTCGCCTACAACATCGCCTACAACATCGCCTACAACGTCGCTTACAACGTCGCTTACAACGTCGCCTACAACGTCGCCTACAACGTCGCCTACAACATCGCCTACATCATCGCCTGCACAAGAAATAAAAAGGGCAGAGCGCAAACGCCCTGCCCTTCCAAGAGGCGATTGCGACTGTTACTTGGTCGACGCCTTCTCCAGTTGCTTATCGAGCTGTTTCTGACCAGCCTTGGTCTTGATCTCGGTGTTCTGCTTTCCCACCATCTTCGACTCAGCGGTGGTTTCCTTCTGCATCATCGCCGTGCCGGCGACACCCGTCGGGTTGTTCGGATTGACCAGGCCCTTGTCGTTGGCCTTGAGCGCAGCCTTCTTGTCCGCCGTGCTCAACTTCGCAGTTTCCTTCGAGACGGCGGTGTTCTCCTTGGCTTGAACGGCGGTCTTCTGCGCGCTGGCCGAGCTGCCCGAACCGGCTTGGGTGGCGGCCTTGACGGCTTCTTGCTTTTGCATGTTGGTCAAAGGAGCGGGAGCAGCGGTTTGCGCGGCGGCAACGGAAGCGAAGGCGCCGGCGATGAGAGCAACGATCAGTTTGTTCATGGTGTTTCCTCGGTGGTTTTGAAGGTTGGACAATCAAAAGCTAAGAATTACTTCGCGGGCTTGTCGGCGGGGGCGGCAGGCGCTCCCGCAGTCTTTTTGGCCTTCTTCTTGGTCTTCTTTGCCTGGCTTTTCGCCGGGGCCGCCGACGACGTTTCCGGGGCGTTGACCGCCGGGGTCGAAGGCGTAGTACCTTGAGCAAGCGCAACGGAGGCAAAAGCAACCGCCATCAGTGCCGCTACCAATTGCTTCATGTGATGCTGTCCTTTTGGAAGCTATAAGAACGACACTGGTTTGTACGTGTCGAGGCCATTAACGAACTCGACACGAACGCGGTTGACAACGCCACCGCCGGCCGCATTCCCGACCCGGCCAGTATTTTACCTGAACAATCAAAGTACTAGGGGAAAAAACTTGCCCATGCCACCGTAGTCGTATGGCGACATGCATTATTGACACCATTGCCGACTTTGGCCGGTTCCGGGCCGGGAGCCCCGCCAGTCAGCCCCAAGGGTGGCCCGGACCAAGGCGCGGTCACGCACCTTCGCCAAACAGGTCGTCCGCGCGAAGGCTCCATTCGCGTGCCAGTGGCACGGTGATCGGTCGCTTGGTGGCCAGCGAAAAGCGGTCCAGCGCCTGCAGCGTGGCCGTCAACGTCGACATGTCGCGCCGGCCATGCGCCAGCAGCCACGCCACCACGTCGCCCGGCAGCGGCACCCCACGTTCCTGCGCATACCCGGCCAGCGCGACTGCCTTCTCCGCATCGGCGAGCACGATCACCTCGAAGACCAGTCCCCAGCCAAGGCGCGTGCGCACATCCTCGCGCAGCGGCAGCCGGCCGGGCGGCGCGTCGGCGGCCACCAGCAAGTGCCCGCCCGACTCCCGCAAGCGGTTGTACAGCGTGAAGAGCCGTCCCTGCGCCGCCCCGCTGGCGGCCTGCACGTCGTCCACCACCACCAGCGCGCCAGGTTCGGGCGGTTCCGTGTCGACCGTTTCGGCGGTGGCGTGCAAGGCGACGGCACCGTTGCGGAATGCGGCGGCGGTGGCCCGTAGCAGGTGCGTGCGACCGCTGTCGTCGGCGCCCCACAGCAGGACGCCCGTCTCGGCGATCGCGCCAGCGGCCAGCGCCCGCAACGCGGCGATCACTTCGACGTTGCCCCCAGGTACGAAATTGGCGAACGTCGGCGGTTCCGGTGCCGCCAGTTCGAAGGTCAGTTGCTGCATCGCGCGTCCGGGTGCGTCACGACTCCCCGCGATAAACGGGCGAGACGACATACGCCGCGCGCAGGTGCCGCAAGCCCACCAGCAACGCGGCCGACACCGGCAACGCCAGCAGCACGCCGGCAAAGCCGAACAGCTGGCCGAATGCCAGCAGCGCGAAGATCACCGCCAGCGGATGGAGACCGATCCGGTCGCCCACCAGCCACGGGACCAGCACATAGCCCTCCAGCAATTGACCGATCGCATACACGGCCAGCACGGCGAAGAAGCCGGGCCAGCCCGCGAATTGCAGGATGGCCGCCACGACCCCCAACACCAGCCCAAGGCCGAAGCCGACGAAGGGAATGAACACCAGCAGGCCGGTGAGGACGCCGATGGCAAAGGCACGATCAAGGCCGGCGATGGTCAGGCCCACGACGTAGTACGCCGCCAGCACCAGCATCACCAGCAACTGGCCACGGAGGAACTCGGCCAGCACCACGTCGATGTCCGTCGCGATCGTGCGAACCTTCGTGTTCCAGCCACGCGGGACGAGCGCGTCGAGGCGCTCGATCATCATGTTCCAGTCGCGCAGCATGTAGAACATCACCACCGGGATCAGCGCGAGATTGACCAGCACCGACAAGAGGATGAGTCCGCCGGTTTTCACACCCGACAACAACCGCAGCGACAGATCGCGCGCCTCGTCCATGTTTTCCGACAGCAAGGTTTTCAGAGTCGCGGTATCGAAGGTAATGACCACGCCGAACGTGCGCTCGATCCATGGAAAGATGCGCGCCGTCGTGTTGGCCAGCAGGTCCGGGAAGCGCTTGATCGCCAGCGCAACCTCGGCCTGCACCAAGGGGATCAGCACCAGGAATAGCGCCAGCAGCAAGAGGCCGAAGCAGAACACCACCAGCGCGGTCGAGATGGTGCGCGAAATACCGCGGCGCTCCGCCATGTCGACAAGCGGCGTGCCGAGGTAGGCCAGGATGGCGCCCACCAGGAATGGCGTCAGCACCGCGCCGAGGTAGCGCAGGGCGAAGAACACGACCAGCGCGGCACCGGCAATCCACAGGTAATGACGCGGCGACAGCGGCAGCTTTGTCTTTGGCACTGGCGCCTCGGTGTCGCCGGTTGCCGGCGCAGCCGTCACGACCACGATGGTGGTTGCCGCTGCTGCCGCGGGCTCGCTGGGGTCGGGGACAGGCGGACGGGGCTCGGTCATTTCCGGTAGAATTCGCGGCGATCGTTCGAGGAGCCACGGTGCGCGAATGCGCACCACGGGAACCGCGCCGATTGTAGTGGTTCCCGGCGGTTTGCGCCGTGTCCATCGCAAGGGTTGCGCGCCGCCGGCGCGGAACGTCCGCCGTCCCCAACTGCAGTTCCGACTCCGTGTTCCACCCCTGCCGGAACACCTCGACGCCATGTCCACTGCCGCCGACCGTCCTCCCCTTTCCTACCGCGACTCCGGCGTCGACATCGATGCGGGCGATGCCCTTGTCGAGCGGATCAAGCCCTTCGCCAAGCGGACGATGCGGCCCGAGGTGCTGGCCGGCATCGGCGGCTTCGGCGGCCTGATCGAAATCGGCAAGCGCTTCCGCGAACCGGTGCTGGTAGCCGGCACCGACGGCGTGGGCACGAAGCTGATGCTGGCCTTCGCGATGGACCGCCACGATACGGTGGGCATCGATCTCGTCGCGATGAGCGTCAACGACATCCTGGTGCAGGGCGCCGAGCCGCTCTTCTTCCTCGACTACTTCGCGTGCGGCAAGCTCGACGTCGACGTGGCGGCCACGGTGATCCGCGGCATCGCCACCGGTTGTGAAGAGGCCGGTTGCGCGTTGATCGGCGGCGAGACCGCCGAGATGCCTGGCATGTATCCGCCGGGGGAATACGACCTTGCGGGCTTCGCCGTCGGCGTGGTCGAGAAGTCCGCGATCATCGACGGCCGCAGCATCGTGCCCGGCGACGCGGTGATCGGACTGGCGTCGAGCGGACCGCATTCGAATGGCTTCTCACTGATCCGCCGCATCATCGACGCGAGCGGCGGGAGCCTCGATGCGCCCTTCGATGCGACGACGATCGGCGGCGCGCTGCTGGCGCCCACGCGCATTTACGTGAAACCGCTGCTGACGCTGATGCAGGAAGTGCCCGTGAAGGGCATGGCGCACATCACCGGCGGCGGCCTGCTCGAAAATGTCCCGCGCGTGCTGCCCCCGGGAATCCAGGCGCGGCTCGATCGCGCGCTGTGGACGCGTCCCCCGATCTTCGATTGGCTGCAGCGGCACGGCAACGTGGCCGACGACGAGATGCATCGCGTGTTCAACTGCGGCATCGGGATGATCGTCGTCGTGGCACCCGCGCATGTCGAGCGCACATTGCGGATGCTGGACGACGCCGGCGAGCGCGCGTCGCGGATCGGCACGATCGCCGCGCAGCCGGCCGGCGAACCGCCCACGGTCGTTTCCTGACACGGACCGCGCCGGCCATGGCGTTGCCGCGCATCACCGTTCTCATTTCAGGCCGCGGCTCGAATCTCGGTTCGCTGCTGCGCGCGATGGCCGATGGCACGCTGGGCGGCACGGTCACCACGGTGATCTCCAATCGCGCCGACGCCGGCGGGCTCGATCTCGCGCGCGCAGAGGACATTGCTGTGACCGTGGTCGACCACCGGCGGTTTCCGACGCGCGATGCGTTCGACGTGGCGCTGGCCGAAGTCGTCGACGCCAGCCGGCCCGATCTCGTCGTCCTCGCCGGCTTCATGCGCGTGCTGACGGACACCTTCGTCAAGCATTTCCACGGCAGGCTGATCAACATCCATCCGTCGCTGCTGCCGGCGTATCCGGGGCTGCACACGCATCGCCGCGCACTGGCCGACGGCGTGAAGATCCACGGCTGCACCGTGCATTTCGTTACGCCCACGGTGGACGTAGGCCCGATCATCGCGCAATCGGCGGTGGCCGTCGGCCCGGACGACGACGAGTCCACGCTGGCGGCCCGCGTGCTGCGCGCGGAACATGCGCTGCTGCCGACGGTCGTACGCTGGTACTGTGCAGGACGCTTGGTCCTCGCGAACGGGCACGTAAGCGTCAAGCATGCAGCGACGGCCGATGCCGCCGGTATCCTGCGGGTACCGGCGGACTAAGGGCTTGGGGGCCGACAGACACTGTTACCCGCCCGAAGGCTTGAATACCGGCGCCGCGGCGCCACCCTCACCCTGTGCCCGCCGCGTTTTGCCGCGACCCGAATCTTGACCGCCACCGCCCTTTCCGCCATCTCGTTGCTCGACCCTGCGCTGCAGGCGGCCACGGCGCGGGCCGACACGCGCACGCGGCGGCTGTTGCTCGGGGCCTTGCTGCTTTCGGTGGCGGTGCACCTGATCGTGTCGCTGTGGCCGGTCGAGCTGCCGACCACGCCCGAGTCGACACCACTCACCGCCTCGATCACCGAGCTGCCACCGCCGCCGACACCCACGGCCACTGCCGCGGCCAAACCCAAGCCGAAACCGAAGCCGAAGCGATCTTCACCCATCAACACGCCGGCGCCACCCGTCGAGGCGGTCGCGGAAGCACCGGCGCCCGATGCCATGATGGCCGAGGCGGCGGCGAAGGAGCCGCTCGACGAGGCGCCGGCCGACGCCGCCGTCGCGGCCGAAGCCGTGGTCACGCCCGGTGCCGCGACCAGTGGCAAGGTGCTGCCGCCGCGCGTGGACCTCGCCTACAAGGTGTTCTACGGCACGCGAGGCTTCCTGATCGGCGACGCGGTCTACCGCTTCGAGCACAGCAACAACCGCTATCGAATCTCCACGGTCGGCGAGGCGCGCGGCCTCGCCGCGCTGGTGTTGCGCGGACAAGGCAAGATCGAAAGCCGCGGCCTCATTACCGAGGATGGGCTGCAACCGCTGACGTTCCGTGTCGAACGCGGCGGTCCCGATCGCGTGGAAACCGCGGCCTTCGATTGGGAGGCGGGCCTCCTCACGATGTTCGACGGCAAGACCGAAGCCCTGGATCTGCCCACCTTCGATCCGCTGGCGCTGATGTGGCAGTACTACTTCACGCCGCCCACGGCCGACCAGGTGACCTTTACCGTCGGCACGCCGCGGCGCATTCATCGCTACACGATGACGCGCGAGGGCACCGAGACGATCGACTGGCCGCAAGGCAAGATCGAAGCCGAACGCTGGCACCGTCAAAGCCTCGACGGCAAGACCGATGCCTATGTGTGGCTCGCACCGTCGTTGCGCCACATCCCGGTGAAGATGCGCGTCTCCAACACGGATCGCGGCACCATCGAAGTGGTGCTCGATTCCATTCGCGTCGACGAGACCGCCACCGGACCGGCGCGTGACGAATTGACGATCCCGCGCACGCAGAGTGATTGGTCTCCCACCCCCACCACCTCGCCCGCGGCCGCCGCCACCGGTAACCAGCAGCCCGGCGCCACCTTTCCGAACATGACGGGCCAATGACACTACGTGCCAACCAGATTGCCGTCCTCGCCGCCGCCATCGAGCGCGTGCGCCGCTTCGACACCCCCGCCGATAACGGCCTTCGTGCATATTTCCGCGCCAACCCGCAGATGGGGCAACAGGATCGCGCGCTGGTCGCCGATGTCGTGTTCGCGTTGTTGCGGCGACAACGTTCGCTGATCGAATTGGCGCAGACCACCGAGCCCCGCAAGCTGGCGCTGGCCGTGCTGGTCCGCGAACTGGGACGCTCGCTGCGCGACCTCGAGCCCGCGATCAGCAAGGCCGATGCCGACTGGTTGCGCGAATTCAAGTCGCGGCTGGCCACGCCCTTGCCCGACGCCGTCGCGCACGATCTTCCCGATTGGCTGTGGACGCAATTGGGCACCGCGTATGGCGACGAGGAACGCAGCGCGCTCGCGCGTGCATGGCTCGCCCCGGCCACCTTTGACCTGCGCGTCAACCCGCTCAAGGTCACGCGCGATGAAGCGCTGGCGGCGCTCTCCGATGATGGCTTTGCCGTCACGCCCACGCCGTATTCGCCGTTGGGCATTCGCGTCGCGGGCCGCCCGTCGCTGGCGCACTATCCGTGGCTCGAGGACGGCCGCCTCGAAGTGCAGGACGAAGGCAGTCAGCTGATCGGCTATGCAGTGGCGCCGCGGCGCACCGATATGGTCGTCGATTTCTGCGCGGGCGCCGGTGGCAAGACACTGTTGCTCGGCGCGTTGATGCGCTCGCGCGGGCGGCTGTACGCATTCGATGTGCAGGCCAAGCGCCTGACCAATCTCACGCCGCGCCTCGCGCGTTCCGGCCTCTCCAACGTGCAACCGCAACTCTTGTCCGGCGAGCGCGACCAGAAGGTGAAGCGGCTGGCCGGCAAGATCGATCGCGTGCTGGTCGATGCGCCGTGTACCGGCTTCGGCACGCTGCGCCGCAATCCCGATCTCAAGTGGCGCCAGCCGGAAACCGCCGTGGCCGAACTTGCGGCGAAGCAGGCATCCATCCTCGCTGCCGCGGCCACCCTGGTGAAGCCCGGTGGCCGTCTCGTGTACGCCACGTGCAGCGTGCTGCCGGCCGAGAACGAGGCGATCGTCGCAGCCTTTCTCGCCGCGCATCCGCAGTTTCGCGCCGGCAACGTCGCGGCCGACCTGGCGCGCGCGGAGATTCCGCTCGATACCGGGCCCACGCTGAAGCTGCTGCCGCACCTGCACGGCTGCGACGGCTTCTTCGCCGCGACGCTCGAACGCGCACGCTGATAATGTTGCGGAGGTCCGCGCGTGAAAGCGCACGGGCCTGCCCGTTGCTTACTTCGCCTTGACCTCAACCATGCTGAACCCGATCGACTTCTCCATCTTCGAAAACGTGTTGCAGTCGACCAGGAGCTGGATCGAGCTGCTGGTCGTCGTTGCGTGCGTCGGCATTGCGTGGCGCTTCGATCGCAAACTTGAAGTGCGCTCGCGCGCTGCTGCCGCCGATTCGTACGCGCGCCTGCACGGCGGCGTGGCGCGGCTCTTGTTCCCGCTCACCGCCATCGCGTTGCTGCTCCTCGCGCGCTTCTTCTATCGCCGCAGCGGTGGCGTCCCGTTCTTCATCGACATCGCGATGCCGTTGCTGATCGCGCTGGCGGTGATCCGCATGCTGGTCTACGGCATGCGTCGACTCTTCGCCGCGCAGGCCTGGCTGAACACGTCCGAGCGCGCCATCAGCTTCTCGATCTGGACGCTGGTGGTGCTGTACTTCCTGGGCGTGCTACCTGAAATCTGGCGCGAACTCGACACCGTAGTGCTGCCCATCGGGCGATCGTCGGTGTCGCTGCTCATCATCGCCAAGGGCCTGCTGGCGATCGTCGTCACGCTGGTCGTCACGCTGTACCTGTCTGGCTTGATCGAAGGGCGCCTGCGCAAGGCCACGTCGCTCGATACCAATACGCAGGCGCTGCTGTCGAAATTCATCCGCGCCGCGCTGCTGGCGGTCGGGGTCCTGGTGGCGCTGCAGTGGATCGGTTTCGACCTGACGCTGCTCACCGTGTTCGGTGGCGCGCTCGGCGTCGGCATCGGGCTTGGCTTGCAGAAGCTGGCCGCCAATTACATCGCCGGGTTCACGATCCTGATCGACAAGTCCATCCGGCTGGGCGACATCATCACGGTGGATGGGCGTTATGGCACCGTAGCGCGCGTCACCAACCGCTACGTGGTGGTGCGCAGCGTCGACGGTGTGGAAGCCATCGTGCCCAACGAAACGCTCGTCACCACGACGGTGCTTAATCATTCCCGCAATTCCCGTGTCCTGCGGGTAACGCTGCCGTTGCAGGTGGCGGCCAACGCCGATGTCGAGCAGGCGCTGGAGCTGATGCTGGCGGCGACGCGCGGCGAGCCCCGTGTCCTGCAGGACGTCAATCCGCCCGCAGCCACGCTGACCGGCTTTGTCGACGGCGCCATCAACCTCGAAATGGCATTTTCGCTGCGCGACCCGGAAACGGGGCCCGGAGCCGTCCGCAGCGCGATCAATCGCCAGATTCTTTCGTCTTTTCGTGGCGCCGGCATTGAAATGGCCCCGCTGCGACGCGACTTGGTGAAGGGCAAGCCTCCGGCGGAGCGCGCATGACCACCGGGCGGACCGGGCGCCCCGACCCGAGGTTAGACCGCGATCGGGCCACACTCCTGTAAAATGGTTGTCTACGCAGCATAACTGGCATCCAGCGCCCCTTAAAAGGCGCATGAATATCGGAAAACCAATGAGTTACGACTTTCTCTCCTTCGCGTCGCATGGTCTTGTCGACCTGCCGTGGTGGGGTTACATCGTGGTTGCCCTGGCGCTGACGCACGTCACGATCGCCGCGGTCACCATTTTCCTGCATCGCAGCCAGGCGCACCGCGCGTTGGACCTGCATCCGTCCATTGCGCACTTCTTCCGGTTCTGGCTGTGGCTCACCACGGGCATGGTCACGAAGGAATGGGTTGCCATCCATCGCAAGCACCACGCGAAGGTCGAGACCCCGGACGACCCGCACAGCCCGCAGACCCGCGGCATCGACAAGGTGTTCTGGCAAGGTGCCGAGCTCTACCGCGAAGAGTCGCGGAATATGGAGACGATGGAAAAGTACGGCCACTTCACGCCGGACGACTGGATCGAGCGCAACGTCTACACCCGCTTCTCGTGGCAGGGTGTCGGCCTGATGCTGGCCGTCAACCTCGTGCTGTTCGGACCGATGGGTGCCACGATCTGGGCGGTCCAGATGATGTGGATCCCCGTTACCGCCGCCGGCATCATCAATGGCATCGGTCACTACTGGGGCTATCGCAACTTCGCCAGTGCCGACGCGTCCACGAACATCGTGCCGTGGGGCATCATCATCGGCGGCGAGGAGCTGCACAACAATCACCATGCCTATGGCACGTCGGCCAAGCTGTCGTCGCAGTGGTATGAGTTCGACATCGGCTGGATGTACATCCGCATCCTCGAAACGTTCAAGCTCGCCACCGTGCGCAAGGTTGCGCCGCAGTTAAAGCTCGCGAACGGCAAGACCAAGCCCGATCACGCCACGCTGCAGGCCGTGATCACGCATCGGTACCACGTGGTCACGAGCTACGCACGCTCCCTGAGGGCCGCCGGGGCCGCCGAGCTCGCGCACATGCGGGCGCGGCACGCTGCCGCGGGCGCGCACCACGACCTGCCGAGCCCGCAGCGGATGAAGCACCTGCTGCTCGCCGATCCGGCGTCGCTGTCGGACACCGACCGTACGCGCCTCGACGTGGCGGTGGCGCGCAGCAAGCCGCTGGCCACCATCTATGCAATGCGTGTCGAGTTGGCCTCGCTGTGGGAACGCTCGACGGAATCGTCGGAGCAATTGCTGGCACGGCTGCAGGACTGGTGCCATCGCGCCGAAACCTCCGGCATCGCACCGCTGGCGCAGTTCTCGATGCAGCTGAAGCGCTACGCCTGAGTCTTAATGCTGGTGTAGAAAACGCCCGCCGTTTGGCGGAGTCGTTTACTTGACCTGTTGATACGGGTCTGATTCAAAGCCAACCTGGCCCTCTAAGTTCAACGACTTAGAGGGCTTTGCTTTTGTCAGGTGGATGCAGTGACGGAGCTCATTGGCCTGTATGGCACCTTATAGGTTGCCACTAAGCTTGTTTTTCGCCATAATGTCCCCTATGGAATACCACATTCGCCTGCCTGATGAGCTTGGCCATCAATTGCAACAGCGCCGCAAAGCCCTTCAGTTAAGTAAGCGTGAGCTCGTCAAAAGGTCTGGGAAGTCCCGCAAGGTGATTGACCACCTCGAATTTGGGCAAGAGGCGACGGTGTCCTCACTGTTGGCAGTGCTGGGCGCGCTGGGCCTGGCCCTGACGGTAGAGCCGGTCGGATTGCCTACTGCGGAGGAAGTCGCCCGCCGTTTCGCGCAGGACGACGATGCTGCCTGAGAAAATTCGTCTGCTCGACGTCGCCATCAGCGGGATGGAACGTGCAGGACAGCTCATCAAGGGCGCCAATTACGAGTTTCGGTATCTCGACCCTGCGCCCGAGCAGCCTACGGTCGCTTTGCTCATGCCACCGGCGAAAAAGCTGACCTGGGATGACAGCGCGCTGTTCGCACCAATGGACCAGAACCTGCCCGAGGGTGACCTGTTCACGCGAATTCGCGACCTGTTTCCCAAACAGCCCCTGACCCCCATGCACCTGCTGGCGCTGGTGGGCCGGAACGGCATAGGCCGCCTTGGCTACAGTCTGCCGGGCGTTCCTGATGTAGCGCCACCCCGGGCATTGACCCAGGAGGAATTGCTGCGGACGCGCTACTCCCCTGAAATGTTTACGGAGTTAGTCGCCGCCTATCTAAGCAGCGGCGTTGGCATCTCCGGCGTGCAGCCTAAGATCATGGTCCCGGGCCGAGTGACGATACCCATTCCGTCTCTCATCGTGAAAGCCGGGAGCCCGGAGTACCCACATCTAACCGTCAACGAGTACCTTTGCCTGGACGCGGCCCGCCGCGCCGGCATCGACGTGCCGTCGTTCGCGTTGTCCGACGATGGGCAACTGCTCATCATCGAACGATTCGATTTGGTCACCCTAGAAAATGGCCATGTCGAGCGGCTGGGATTCGAAGATGTCGCTGCCTTGGCAGGACTGCGTGTACGCGACATCCACTCCGACCGCAAATATCATGGAAGCTACCAGCGCGTCGCCGAGTTGTTGCGGCAGCTGCAGTTGCACAGCGACAACCTGAAGCGGTTCTTTGGGCAGGTGGCGTTTTCCATCATGGTCAGCAATGGCGATGCGCACCTCAAGAACTTTGGGGTTTTGTATCGCTCCCCGAAAGATATATGGCTGGCACCGATGTTCGATGTCGTAACCACGTCCATCTACAAATACACGCAGTATCCCGGTGGCCCGGAACTGGTGGACCATACGCTGGCGTTGAAGCTATTCGCCGGCAAGCACTCCAAAACGTACCCATCGACAGAACAGCTTCACGATTTCGGGCGCCGCTTGTGCGGTGTGAGCCAGCCCAGCCGCACGCTCGCGGCTATCGCGGATGCTATGCGTGAGACTCTGCTCGTGGCCAAGGGTGACGAGCGAGTGCCCAAAGAATTCCTGGCAACAATTGAAACTGCTTGGGAGAATGGGCTGAGATACACGCAATGAATGCAAGGGCCTCGAACTGCTGTCGGCCCAGCTTGTTGCGAGGGCCGCGCCGCGAGAAACCATCAACAGGTTAAGTCAACGGCTTCGCCGGTTGGCGGGCTTTTTCATTGGTGGGTCCGCTTCAATCTGCGGCAAGCACCGACGGTCTGCGCCGCTCGATCCGATACACCGATGCCGGCGGCAGGTTCCAGCGCACGCCGCCGATCCGCACGTAATCGAGGCCCAACCGGTCGAGAATGGGCCGCGGCACCGGGCAGCGCGGGCCGTAGGTGAATTGATAAAACGCGCCATCGGCACGCAGGTGCTCGAACGCGCCGGCCAGCACCGCGAACACCTGTCGCGGCGACATTGTCAGCAGCGGCAAACCACTGACGGCGGCCCCCGCAAGTTCGTCACCGAAGAGTTTCAACCGACGGATCCGGGCAGCATCGCCGCACACAACGCGGGCTTGCGGAAAGCGACGCTCCAGCATCGACGCGAAGCCCTCGCTCAACTCCAGTAGCGTCAGGTCGCGCTCGCGGACCCCGCGCGCCAGCAGCGCCTGCGTGATGGCGCCCGTGCCGGGGCCAAGCTCAAGAATGGGGCCACAATCGGGCATTACTTCGGTCGCCATCAGTCGCGCGAGTTCGGGACTGGAGGGCGTCATCGCCGCAACCCGGAGCGGGTCTGCGACCCACGCACGGAAGAACGGAAGGGCGTCCGAGAGGGCCATGGGTACAGATCGTATCAGGCGTGGCGCGACTGTGACAGCAGCGCGGCGGTGCCACCAACGCAAGCCGGGCGCCCGGCAAAAAGGCCTGCAGGGGGCAGGCCTTGATGAGGATCAAAACTCACGGTAGCTACTGCCTTGGCCGATGCGCGCATTGCGATGCACAGGCCGGCGCATACGCGCCGGGCAGCGTTATTTGAGCTTCGTTTCCTTGTAGATCACGTGCTTGCGCGCCACGGGATCGAATTTCTTGATCTCGAGCTTTTCCGGCATCAGCTTCTTGTTCTTCGACGTGGTGTAGAAGTGGCCGGTGCCGGCCGAGGATTCGAGTTTGATCTTTTCACGCATGATGATTATCCAGGGCGGTGAGGCTTGAACTTAGATGTGCTCGCCCTTGGCGCGAAGGTCGGCCAGGACGACGTCGATGCCATTCTTGTCGATGGTGCGCAGCGCATTCGTGGTCAACCGGAGGTTGATCCAGCGATTTTCGCTCTCCACCCAGAACCGGCGGCGCTGCAGGTTGGGCAAAAACCGGCGCTTGGTCTTGTTGTTGGCGTGCGAAACGTTGTTGCCCACCATCGGGGCCTTACCGGTGATCTGACAGACTCGAGCCATGGCTCATTCCTTAAGCGGTGTTCGGCGTGCTGCCGCTTGCAACGCGGTGTGCACGGCTGGAATTGGGGAAAGCCCATGATTGTCGCGCAAAACCCGCCCTAAATCAACCCCAACCAGCGACACCCCAACCAGCGCCGCCCCGGTTAAAGTGACAACATGGCCCGCGCGGACCGTCGTACGGGTCAATAGACGGCGTCGTGGTCGCCCACATTCACCGGGATGATCTGTTGATCCTGAATCAACAGTTCCAATGTGATGCGGTAGGACAGGTTGATCGAAACCGAATGGAGACCTTCGTGCTTGCCATGTAGCGGATGCATGCGCAGCGAAGGATGGAAAGGGTTGCCTTCCAGCAATTGCAGGGTTTTCAGGTAGTGCCCGCGCAAATCAGGGTGGCGCTTGAGAAACCGCGCCGCCCGGCGATTGTATTGATCGGTAAATACCAGGACATACGGCATGCGAAGCTGCGCGTTTCAAGGCGCGTCGAGAGCATCCAGGCGAGCGAGGTGGGCCTCAGGCGACTCCTTGTACGCGCGCCCGGCCGCCAGGTCGGACCGTGTTTGCGCCAACGCGGCATCGAGCTCGCACTCGCGCAGGTAGTGGTATTGCGCAATGTCCATGACGACGAATTTATCCTTGCCCCGAACCGAGACAATGGCCTCCGGCGCCGTGCTCAGTGCCAGTTCGATGGCGGCAATGCCTTTGGTCTTCAAATCGTTGGCGCTGATATGGGACATCAAACCACCTGGATCGTGAACGGATAGTACCGTCAATTGTACGGTGAACAGCACGATTAATCAATCGATTCACCGATCCCTCCGTCCAGTGCGTGGGCGATGGGCCCTCGTCTCCCCCGTCCCTCATAACAACCCCCGCTCGGCAAACGACACCACCCGCGCCCCGGCCACGATGAAATGGTCGAGCGTGCGGACATCGACCAGCGCCAGCGCCTGTTTCAGCGCCTGGGTCAGGAGCTCGTCGGCCCGCGAGGGCTCGGCCACGCCGCTCGGATGGTTGTGGGCCAGGATAACCGCCGCCGCGTTGTGCTCGAGCGCCGCCTTGACCACCTCCCGCGGGTACACGCTGGTCTGCGCCAGCGTGCCGCGAAAGAGCTCCCGGGCGGCCAACAGCCGATTCTGGCTGTCGAGGAAGATGACCAGGAAGGCCTCGTAGGGCAACGGCGCCATCGTCAGCCGCAGGTAGTCGCGCACGGCCTCAGGCGACGACAACGCATCGCGCTGCGCCACGTCGCACAGCAACGCCCGCCGCACGAACTCCACCATCGCCTTCAATTCCGCCGTGCGCGCCGGACCCAAGCCGCGCAACCCGAGCAACTCCTTCGACCCGGCGGCCAGCACGCCCGCCGCGCCGCCAAAACGTTCGAGCAGGCCCCGTGCAACGTCGAGCACCGGACGGCCCGGCACGCCCGTGCGCAGCAACACCGCCAGCAATTCAGCATCAGTCAGTGCGCCCGGGCCGAAGGCCAGCAGACGTTCGCGCGGGCGCTCGGGGCAGGCCAGTGCAGCATCGACCACGGTGGCTCCTTCACAGAAATGGTGTTGGATGCATGTTCGGTTGCATGTTCGGTTGCATGTTCAGTTGCATGTTCAGTTGCATGTTCGGCTGCATGTTCGGTCGAATGCTTGGTTGCATGTGCCACAACCCGCCGCGACACCGCGTCAACCCCATGCGCGCTGAGTGTAAACTTCGCCGCAAGCATCTCTCCATCAGCCGAACAGACGATCCCCCGATGAGCGACAACGCAGCCCGCAACCGCACCGGCGATGGCCCGGCGCGTGTCGTGCTGGGCATCACCGGCGGCATCGCCGCCTACAAGGCGGCGGAACTCACGCGCCTCTTCGTCAAGTCCGGCACCGTGGTCGATGTCGTGATGACCGAAGCCGCGACCCGCTTTGTCAGCGCGCTCACGTTCCAGGCGTTGTCGGGGCGGCCGGTGCTGAGCGACCTATGGGACAGCGGCTCCGCCAACGGCATGGGCCACATCAATGCGTCGCGCGGCGCCGACGCCATCCTGGTCGCGCCCGCCTCCGCCGATTTCCTGGCCAAGCTCGTCCACGGCCGCGCCGACGACCTGCTCTCCACAC
>JBBQEY010000062.1:0-15288 GCA_038321425.1 Burkholderiales bacterium
AGCTAGACCGCCACCGGCGCGGCCAGTGCCGGATGGTAATGATAGTCGGCGAACTCGATGTCGTCGTACGTGTAGTCGAAGAGCGTGGCCGGCCGGCGCTTCAGCACGAGGCGCGGCAGCGGGAAGGGCGTGCGCGACAGTTGCGTGTCGACTTGCTCGAGGTGATTGAGATAGAGGTGGCAATCGCCGCCCACCCAGATGAAATCGCCCGCAGCCAAATCGCATTGCTGCGCCACCATGTGGGTCAGCAGCGCGTACGACGCAATGTTGAAGGGCACGCCCAGGAAGATGTCGGCACTGCGCTGGTAGAGCTGGCACGACAGGCGCCCATCGGCGACGTAGAACTGGAAGAACGCGTGGCAGGGCGGCAGCTTCATCCGCGGGATCTCGCCCACGTTCCACGCCGACACGATCAGCCGCCGCGAATCAGGGTTGCGGCGGATCTCGGCCACGAGCGCGCTCAGCTGGTCGATCCGCGACCCGTCGGGGGCGGGCCACGAGCGCCACTGCGCGCCGTACACGGGGCCGAGATCGCCGTTCGCGTCGGCCCACTCGTCCCAGATGCGAACGCCGTTGGCCTTGAGGTAGGCGATGTTGGTGTCGCCCTGCAGAAACCACAGCAGTTCGTGCACGATCGACTTCGTGTGCACCCGCTTGGTGGTGAGAAGTGGAAACCCGCGCGCAAGGTCGAAGCGCATCTGGTAGCCGAACACGGACAGCGTGCCGGTGCCGGTGCGATCATCCTTGGGGTGCCCGTGCTCACGCACGTGGCGCATGAAGTCGAGATAGGTCTGCATGGGGGGGTGAAGGCGCGGTAACCACGCATGGTAGCAAACGCCGGCACGATTCGCGGCGGTCCGTTGACGCGCCGGACCTCCGCGCCGCCGTTCGTCGGCTGCCGGTGCACTGCCCCTTGACGGCATGCCGGTACATAACTATAAAATTAGTTATGTAGTTTCGTGTGAGGTGAGACCGATGCGACCGAGCTATGCCCGTTCCATCCCCCGCGCGTGGCGGCGCACGGCCGACCTTTTCGAGGCACTGGGCGAGGAACACCGCCAGCGCATCGTGCTGATGTTCGAGCCCGGCGAGCGCCTCACCATCGCGCAGATCGTCGCCGCATCCACGCTGTCGCGCTCCGCGGTCGCCCACCATCTCAAGGTCTTGCGCGAAGCAGGCGTACTGCGCGCCGAAAAGATCGGCAAGGAGGTCTGGTACCGCACCGACCCCCCGGCGGTACGGGCGGCGCTGACCTCGGTGCTCGATTACCTGGCCGATCTCGAAGGCCGGACCCCTTGAACCGCCGCCGTTTCGTGCTGGGCGCCAGTGCGGGCGTGGCGGCGGCCACGCTCGCGGGGTGCGACATGTCGTTCCGGCAGGGTGTGTTCAACTCCTGTGCGCCGGCGCTGCCAGCCGTGTTGCTGCAGCAGCCCCTACTGGCGGCCGCATGGCGCGGCATCGACCCGAAGGACGTGTGGGACAGTCACGTTCACGTCTTCGGCAGCGGCGATTCAGGCAGTGGCGCGTGGTTCAACCCGCGCATGGAGAAGATTTGGCGCGCGCAGCAATATGTCCAGCGCAAGATGTACATCAATGCGGGCTGCGTCGACGATCAGCCGGGGCGGGTGGACGCGAGCATGACAGCGCGGTTGCTGGCGCAGTGCGACGCGATGCCGCCGGGCTTTCACGCGATCCTGCTGGCGTTCGACTGGGCGCGCGATGAAGCAGGCACGATCATGCAGGAGCAATCGACGTTCTACGTGCCCGACGCCTGGGCCGCGGCGCTGGCGGCGCGACATCCGCAACGCTTGGCGTGGGCCGCCTCGATCCATCCCTACGACCCCGCCGCACTGGACCGCCTGAACAAAGTTGCGGCGCTCGGCGCATGCGCTGTCAAGTGGCTCCCCACCGCACAGGGCATGGACCCGGCATCGCCACGCTGCGACCGCTTCTATGCCCGGATGGCTGCGCTGCGCCTGCCGCTCATCTCGCATGCGGGCGACGAACGCGCCGTCACCGGTTTCACGGACGCGCTCGGCAACCCGCTGAGACTGCGGCGCCCGCTCGACGCGGGCGTGCGCGTCGTGGTGGCGCATTGCGCGTCGCTTGGCATGGGGCATGACCTCGACCAGTCCGATGGCGCGATGACGTCCAACTTTTCGTTGTTCGCGCGGCTGATGGACACGCCGAAGTACAACGGCCTTGTCAGCGGCGACATCTCCGCCGTGACGCAGGGTAACCGGATGGAGGTGCTGGGCGCGTTGCTGGCGAGACCCGACTGGAGTGCGCGATTGTTGAATGGCTCGGACTATCCGTTGCCCGCGATCGTGCCGCTGACCTCGCTGCCCGCGCTGGTGGACCGCGGGTTGCTTCCCGCCGATGCGGTCGAGCCGCTGCGCCAATTGCGCGAGCACAACGCACTGATGTTCGATTTCGCGTTAAAGCGCAGCCTCTCCTACCGCGGTGCGGCATTTGCGCCCGAGGTCTTTGCAACCCGCCAGTTCTTCGCCCGTCCGACATGATCGCCGCCGGGCCGTCCCAAGGCGATCGCCCCCTGGGGGGAGCGGCGCGCAGCGCCGTTCGGGGGGAACCTTCATGATCACCGATACCGCCATGCCACCACCCAGCCAGTTCGCCTTGATGCGGCAACGCCGGTTCGCGCCGTTCTTCTGGACCCAGTTCCTCGGCGCGGGCAACGACAACATCTACAAGAACGCGCTGGTGATCTTCGTGGCCTACCACGCGATCGGCATGTCGTCGCTCGGCACGAACACGCTGGTCAACCTGGCCGCCGGCATCTTCATCCTGCCCTTCGTGCTGTTCTCCGCCACGGCCGGCCAGCTTGCCGACAAGTACGACAAGGCGCGGCTGATCCGCTGGATCAAGTTGCTCGAGATCGTGATCATGCTGATCGGCCTCACCGGCTTCTGGCAGCGCGACCTCACGTTGCTGTTCGTGGCGCTGGGACTGATGGGCGTGCACTCCACGCTGTTCGGCCCCGTCAAGTACGCGATCCTGCCGCAGACGCTCGAATCACGCGAGCTGATCGGCGGCAACGGCCTCGTGGAAATGGGCACGTTCGTCGCGATCCTGCTGGGCACGATCCTGGGCGGACTGCTGGTGGCAGTGCAGCCCAACGGCCCGGTGATGGCCGGCACGGCGGCAGTTGTCGTCGCGGTGGCGGGATGGGCGATCAGCCGCGCGATTCCGCCCACGCCCGCCGTGGCGCCGGACCTCAAGATCAACTGGAATCCAGTTACCGAATCGTGGCAGAACCTGCGGTTCGCCCATGGCAATCGCGTCGTCTGGCTGTCGATGCTCGGCATCTCGTGGTTCTGGTTCTACGGCGCCACCTTCCTTACGCAGTTCCCCAACTTCGCGAAGGACATCCTGGGCGGCGATGAACATGTCGTCACGCTGCTGCTCGCGCTGTTCTCGATCGGCATCGCCACCGGGTCGCTGCTGTGCGAGCGCCTGTCGGGACACAAGGTCGAGTTGGGCCTCGTGCCCTTCGGTTCGATCGGCCTCACTGTGTTCGCGGCGGACCTGTGGCTGGCTACGCGCGGCATGCACGCGACCGGCGTCACCGGTGTCGGCGCGTTTCTCACCGCGCCCGGCCACTGGCGCGTGGTGGTCGACCTGATCCTGATCGGCCTCTTCGGCGGGTTCTACATCGTGCCGCTGTATGCGCTGATCCAGGAGCGCTCGGCGGCCTCGCACCGGTCGCGGATCATCGCGGCCAACAACATCCTCAATGCCGTCTTCATGGTGGCCTCCGCCGGCGTGGCCATTGCGCTGCTGGGTGCCGGCGTGTCGATCCCGGGGCTGTTCCTCGTCACCGGCATCCTGAACGCGGTCGTCGCGATCTACATCTACACGCTGGTGCCCGAATTCCTGATGCGGTTCCTGGCGTGGCTGCTGATCCACACCGTCTATCGCGTGACGGAGGAGGGCCTCCACCACGTTCCGGAGGACGGGCCGTGCATCGTCGTGTGCAATCACGTGAGCTACGTGGATGCGATCGTGATCGCCGCATCGGTGCGGCGGCCGATACGCTTCATCATGGACCACCGCATCTTCCAGGTGCCCGTGCTCAACTGGCTGTTCCGCACGTTGCGCGCCATTCCCGTGGCATCGGCGAAGGAAGATCCGGCGCTGAAGGAGTCGGCCTTCAAGACTGCGGCCGATGCGCTGCGCAACGGCGAGATCGTCGCCATCTTCCCGGAAGGGCGCCTGACCGAGGACGGCGAAATGGGGCCGTTCCGCGCAGGCATCGAACGCATGCTGGCCGATACGCCGGTGCCGGTGGTGCCGATGGCGCTGCGCGGACTGTGGGGCAGCTTCTTCAGCCGCTCGTACCGGGGTCGCGCGATGCAGCGGCTGCGCGGTTTCTTTTCGCGGATCGCGATCGTGGCCGGGTCCCCTGTGTCACCGGCCGAGGCCACGCCGGACGCGTTGCATGCGCGCGTGCTGGCCATGCGCGGGCCCCACCGCTGAACCCCTATCGCATTTCCATTTACGGCTCCCGTCAGGACACCTTCATGCTCATCGCCATCGGCATCATCGCCGGACTGATTCTGGGTGCAGCGGCCGCGGGTTTCCAGGGCGCGCTCGCCGGGGGCTTCACCGGCCTCATCATCGCGCTCGCGCTGCGGTCGCGGCAGCAACTGAAAGCCCGCGAGGCGCGGGCTTATGAGATGCCGCCCGCCACACCGGCGGACGCCTCGAGCATTGGTGCGTTGGACGCTGTCCGGGGCGCGCCTCTGACAACACCGGCATCGTCGCCATCTGCCGCCGCGCCCCGGCCCGCCGCGCTGACGGTAGCCGAACGTCTCACCGTGATCGAGTCGCGTCTCGCGCGCATCGAGGCGCAGCTCGCGACCTCGTCGCCGGCGCAGGTGGGTGAACCGTCAGGGTTGCGCCGGGACGTCGATGCGATGGCGGCGGGTAACTTGCCGACGCAACCTGTCGTGGCGGCCATCCCCGCCTATGTACCGCCGATGGTGGCGCCGATTCCGCCGGGCGCGCGTATGGATGGCGCGGCCGCCGTCATACCTGCCGGTTTCGAGCGCACGGCGGACGGCACCTTGGCACCCGCGGCAGCGCCGCGCGCGGCTGCCGCCGCCGCTGCAACAGCACCACGCATTGCCGCCGCACCTCCTGTCGCGCCCGCCGCCAATCCCTTGGGGGCGTGGATCACCGGTGGCAACCTGCTGACACGCGTCGGCGTGCTTATCCTGTTCTTCGGCGTGGCGTTCTTGCTGCGCTATTTCGCCGAGCTGGTCACGATTCCCATCGAGGTCAAGCTGGCTGGCGTCGCGGCGGTGGGCATCGGACTGACCTTCTTCGGCCTGCGGCTGGCGCGCACGCGTCCCGGCTACGGCATCTCGCTAGCGGGCGCTGGCGCGGGCATCCTGTACCTCACCACCTACGCCGCGCTGCGGCTCTATGCGGTGCTGCCGCCGACAGTGGCGCTGGCGCTGTTCGTCGCCATCGCGCTGCTGACGGTGTGGCTCGCGATGCGCACCGACGCGCAGCCACTGGCCGGTCTGGCGATCGCCGGCGGATTCCTGGCGCCGTTTCTCGTGGCCTCGTCCGCGCCATCGCCGTTGCTGCTCTTCAGCTACTTCGCGGTGCTGAACGGCGCGATCTTCGTGCTGGCATGGTTCAAGGCGTGGCGCGCGCTCAACGTTCTGGGCTTCATCTTCACGTTCATGCTCGGCCTCTTCTGGGGCTATCGGTACTACCAGCCGCAGTACTTCGCCACGGTACAGCCCTTCCTGCTGCTGTTCTTCGTGTTCTATGTCGCCATAGCCGTGTTGTATGCGGCGCGCTTGCCGCTGCGCACGCGCGCGCCGGTGGATGGGCTGCTGGTGTTCGGCGTGCCGCTGATCGGCTTCGCGCTGCAGATGGGCCTGGTACGCGATCACCGCTATGGCGCCGCAATCAGCGCGGTGGTGCTGGCCGCGGTGTACGGCGTGCTGTCCGCGGGCCTGTGGCGGCGGCGCGAACCAGGACTGGCGTTGCTCGCGCGCGCATTCATGGTGCTCGCGATCATCTTTGTGACGGTGGCCATTCCGAACGCAGTGGACGCGCGCTGGACGTCAGCCTGGTGGGCCCTGGAGGCGGCCGGCGTCTACTGGATCGGCTGCCGCCAACGGCAGCCGCTGGCCCGAGCGTTTGCGCTGTTGCTGCAATTGGGGGCCGCCGTCGCGTTCGGCAGCGACCTCTGGCGCGAATCCGATCGCATGTTCCTGAACGCAAATTTCCTGGGCGCCGCACTGATCGCGATCGCGGCCGTGGCCACCGCGTGGCTGGCCGATCGTCATCGCGAACAAGTGTCGGCGTTCGAGCGCGGTCTGGTGCCGTTCCTGCTGCTGTGGGGGCTCATGTGGTGGTATGGCGGTGCGGCGCGCGAGCTCGTGTCCGAGTTGCCCGCGCGCGCAGCACCCAACGCCATGCTGGCTTTTGTCACCGGTACCGTGGCATTGGCGTTGCTGGTGCACCGCTGGTGGCCGTGGCCACGGCTCGCCGCGTTCGGCATTGCGTTGCTGCCCGCGATGGTGCTGGTGGGCTTCCTCGATTGGGACCGGATGCACACGACATTGCGCGCATGGGGTTTCATCGTGTGGCCGCTCGCGTGGATCGTGCACTGGTGGGCGTTGTACGCGGCGGATGGGTGGTGCGCGGACCGCGTGCGCGGGGATATGCCACCGGCGAAGGGCTTCACCTGGCTCAAACACACGCACACGGCATCGGCGCTCGCGCTGATCGCGTGGATCTCGTGGGAGGCGAGCGAATGGGTCGGCCACTGGTTCGATGATGGAACGGTCTGGATGGCCTGTGCCGCGGCATGGCCTGCCATCGCCTACCTCGCGTTGGCGCCACGCTGCGCTGCCTGGTCCAGTTGGCCGTGGCGCGCGCATGCCGACGCCTATGCGATCAGTGCCGCCACCGCGATCGCCGCATTCCTGGCGGTGTGGTTCGTGCTCGTCAATGTGGTGTCACCCGGCAGTGCCGCGCCGCTGCCCTATGTACCGCTCGCCAATCCGCTCGACTTCACGCTGATCGCGGCGCTGGTGGTGCTGTTTGCGTGGACGCGCGCCACCGACATGCTGGACGAGACGGATGCGTGGCGGTTGTTTGGCGTGGCCGTGTTCGTGCTGGTCAACGCGATCGTGTTCCGCACCGTGCATCAGTGGCTGGACGTGCCGTGGCGCTGGAGCGCGCTGCTGCGCTCGACGGTGTTGCAGGCGGCGCTGACGCTGATGTGGACCGCGACGGCATTGCCGCTGATGGTGATCGCCACCAAGCGCGCACTTCGGCCGTTGTGGATGGCGGGCGCGTTGCTGCTGGCCATCGTCGTCGGCAAACTATTCCTGCTCGATCTCGCGGCGCTGTCGGGCTTGTCGCGCGTCGTGGCTTTCCTCGGCGTGGGCGTGCTGCTGCTGGTCATCGGCTACATGGCGCCGCTGCCGCCCGCGGCGCGACGTGATCACGCGTAGTGCAGGCCGCGGGCGCCACGACCCTGCGTGCTAGACTCGACCGCGATTTCGTCACGTAGGCAACGTCATGTCGGGCAATACGCTGGGCACGCTTTTCTGTGTCACCTCGTTCGGCGAGTCGCATGGTCCTGCCATCGGCTGTGTCGTCGACGGATGTCCGCCGGGGCTGGCGCTGACCGAGGCCGACATCCAGCATCAGCTCGACCGCCGGCGCCCCGGCACGTCGCGCCATGTGACGCAACGCCGCGAACCCGATACCGTCGAGATCCTCTCCGGCGTGTTCGAGGGCGTGACCACCGGCACGCCGATCGCGTTACTGATTCGCAACGAGGACCAGCGCAGCAAGGACTACGCGAACATCGCGGACACGTTCCGGCCCGGTCATGCCGACTACACATACTGGCAGAAATACGGCATTCGCGATTATCGCGGCGGCGGCCGCCAATCGGCGCGCGAGACGGCGGTGCGCGTGGCGGCGGGCGCCATCGCCCGCAAATGGCTGCACGCGCGATACGGCGTCGAGATTCGCGGCCACCTCACCCAGCTCGGTCCTAACGTCGTGCCCTTCGAGGGCTGGGAACACGTCGGTACCAATCCTTTCTTCGTGGCCAATGCATCGCTCGTACCCGAACTGGAAGCGTTCATGGACCGGCTGCGCAAGTCAGGCGATTCCGTCGGCGCGCGGATCGAAGTGGTGGCCTCCGGCGTGCCAGTGGGGTGGGGCGAGCCGGTCTACGGCAAGCTCGACGCCGACCTCGCCAGCGCGCTGATGGGCATCAATGCGGTGAAGGGCGTGGAGATCGGCGCGGGCTTTGCGGCGGTGGCGCAGCGCGGCACCGAGCACTCCGATGAAATGACGCCGCAGGGTTACCTCTCTAATCACGCGGGAGGCATCCTGGGCGGCATTTCAAGCGGCCAGGACGTGCGCGTGGCCATTGCGGTGAAGCCCACGTCGTCGATTCGGCTCGACCGGCAGTCGATCGACAAACAGGGCAATGCGGTGATCGTCAACACGCACGGGCGGCACGATCCGTGTGTCGGGATCCGCGCCACGCCCATTGCTGAGGCGATGGTGGCGTTGGTGCTGATCGATCATGCAATGCGGCATCGTGCGCAGAACGCCGATGTCGTGATGACTACGCCGCGCATCCCCGCGCACGCGCCCGCCAGCGTGTCGAGGCCACGCGAACGCAGCACGCCGGTCGACGATCCCGACCCGGACGAGGCGTAACCCCCGCCTACGGGGTTTCGGGATTCACCCGCGCAATCACTGCGTCGGCGCTGTCGTGCGCGAAGGTGATCGACACCGGGTCGTCCCGCGCCAACTGCGCCGCGCGCTGCACGACGCGGCCCTGTGCATCACGCACCAGCGCATACCCGCGATCGAGCACGCCCTGCGGGTTCAGATGCGCGAGATTCTGGTCGAGTGCCGCAACGCGTTCGCGCGCCCGCGCGATGCGCAACCGCGCGAGCCGCGACCACGCGGCCAGCAGCACCTGCAACCGGGCCCGCGCCGGCATCGGGGCCCGCAGTTCGCGCCATAGCCGTGCCTGCAAGCCGCGCGTGTGCGCCGTGCGAGCCAGCGCATCCACCTGCCAGGCGCGCTGCAGCCGGCGCGCCAGCGCCACGGTGCGCTCGCGCTGGGCCGCGATGCGCTGCGCCGGATGAATGAGGTGCCGCGCCGCCTGGTCGAGTCGTTGCGCGCGCGCCTCCTGGCCCTGCCGGACGGCACGCGCCAGCCGTGCCGCCAGCGCGGCAACCTGGACGGCGACGGCAGCCCGGTCCGGCACCACCAGCATGGCGGCCGCAGTGGGCGTGGGCGCGCGGAGATCGGCGACGAAGTCGCTGATCGTGAAGTCGGTTTCATGGCCCACGCCGGAGAGCGTCGGCAGCCGCGAGTCGTATAGCGCCCTGGCGACCACCTCTTCGTTGAACGACCACAGGTCCTCGATCGATCCACCGCCGCGCGCAACGATCAGCACATCGACCTCGGCGCGCGCATTCGCCATGGCGATGGCCGCGGCAATCTCGGCCGCCGCTCCGGTGCCCTGCACGGCGGTCGGGTACAGGATCACGCGCAGGCGCGGCCAGCGACGCGACAGCGTGGTCAGGATGTCGCGCAGCGCGGCGGCGCGCGGCGACGTGACGATGCCTACCGTACGGGGCCACGCGGGCAGCGGCCGCTTGCGCTCCGCGGCAAACCAGCCGGCTGCTTCAAGCTTGGCCTTCAGCCGCTCGAACTGTTCATACAACGCGCCCACGCCGGCCAGCCGAATCGTGTCGACGTTCAACTGGAACTCGCCGCGCGCCTCGTAGATGGATGGCGTGGCGCGCACTTCGACGGCCAGGCCATCGCGCAAAGGAAAGCCGACGTGCTGCGCCTTCTGTCGGAACATTACGCAGCGCACCTGCGCCTGCGCATCCTTCAGGTTGAAGTAGCAATGGCCCGACGCCGCCCGCATGAAGTTGGAGATTTCGCCACTGACCCAGACGAGGCCCAGGTGCCGCTCGATCAGCAATCGCGCCGAGGAAACGAGCAGTGACACCGGCATCACGGCTGGGGAAAAGGTGGGAAGTTCAGGGGGCATCGGGACGTTGAACAGTCGGCATCGAGGGAAGGGTCAGGGTCGACAATGGCGCCGCACCGCGGCATTTGTCCAGGACACGAAAAATCTGGATGATTGTCATGTAGGCGTCATTATCGCAATTCCGAGGCTGTATTTTTTACATTCGTGCGCCTAGGCGACATACTGCAAGGGGCTGAAATCGTTGGACAAAAAGAAGGCGTGATTTTGGGCATCGCAACCTTTTTCCGTGCCGGGGCGCAACTTAGCGAACAAATTTACAAGATATGCACACTTCTATCCACAGGAATTGTGGAAAACGTCCGTGCCGGAGATTCGACGACCGCCCGCGAAGCCTTGCCAGACGCGGCGTTCCGGGGTGTTCCCATAGGGCGCGACGACGCGCGCCGATGACGTGCATCCCGGTGCCGGTTAGAATGGCTCTTCGACGACAATTGTTCATGAACAAAACACGATGAGTGTTGCGCTGCATCAAGTGACAACCGCGCCTGCTGCGGCGGCGGGCATGCCGGTCCTTAGGCCCGCGGCAACACCTGCACCGGCGGCCAACTTCCTGCGGACGATCATCACTGATGATCACCGGACCGGCAAGTACGACGGCCGTGTCGTCACGCGCTTTCCGCCCGAACCCAACGGCTACCTGCACTTCGGGCACGCCAAGTCGATCATCCTCAATTTCGGGCTGGCCGCCGAGAACGCAGGCACCTGCCACCTGCGGTACGACGACACCAATCCACTGAAGGAGGACGTGGAGTTCGAGGACTCGATCGCCGACGCCGTACGCTGGCTGGGCTACGACTGGGGTGGGCATCGCTATCACGCGTCCGACTACTACGCCGATCTCTATCGCTTTGCCGAATGGTTTGTCGAGCAGGGCTTGGCGTACGTCGACAGCCAGTCGCCCGACGCAATGCGCGCCACGCGCGGCACGCTGACGCAGCCCGGGCGCGATGGCCCCTATCGACTTCGGTCCGGGACCGAAAACCTCGACCTGCTGCGCCGGATGAAGGCGGGCGAGTTCCCGGATGGCACGCACGTGCTGCGTCTTAAGATCGACATGGCGTCCGCGAACATGAACCTGCGCGACCCGGCCATCTACCGCATCCGCCATGCGCGGCATCACCGCACCGGCGACGCGTGGTGCATCTATCCGCTCTACGACTACACGCATTGCATCTCCGACGCGCTGGAGCGGATCACGCACTCGATCTGCACACTCGAGTTCCAGGATCATCGTCCGCTCTACGACTGGGTGATCGGCAAGCTGGCCGACGGCGGGTTGCTGGAGCGGCCGCTGCCGCAGCAGTACGAGTTCGCGCGCCTCAACCTGACCTACGTCGTGCTGTCGAAGCGCCGGCTGATCGAGCTGGTGACGGGCGGCCATGTCGACGGCTGGGACGACCCGCGGATGCCGACGCTGGTCGGCGCCCGCCGCCGTGGCTTCACGCCCGAGGGTTTCCGGCTGCTGGCCGAGCGCACCGGGGTGTCGAAGTCCGACTCGTGGATCGACATGAGCATCCTCGAAGATTGCATGCGCGACGATCTCAACGTGAGCGCGCCGCGGCGCATCGCCGTGCTCGATCCCGTCAAGCTCGTGATCGACAATTTCCCGGCGGATGTGACCGAGGACTGCTTCGCGCCCAATCATCCGCAGCAACCTGATCTCGGCAAGCGCGCGCTGCCGTTGACGCGTGAGCTGTGGATCGAGCGCGACGACTACGCGGAAAATCCGCCCAAGGGCTATTTCCGGCTCTCGCCGGGCGCCGAGGTGCGGTTGCGCTATGGCTACATCATCCGGTGCACCGGCGCCGAGAAGGACGCGGCAGGCAACGTGACCGTCGTCCACTGCACGTACGACCCGGAGACGCGCAGCGGTACGCCGGGCGCCGATGCGCGCAAGGTGAAGGGCAACATCCACTGGCTTTCCGTCGCGCACGCCGAGCCGGCCGAAGTCCGGATCTACGACCGGCTCTTTCGCGTGCCATTTCCAGGCGCGCGCAACCCGTGGGGCACCCGCGGCGACGCGCTGGCGGTGGAAGCGCCCGTGGCGCCGGAGGCACGCCTCGTGGTGGCCGGTGACGACGAGCCGGTGGCCGAGGACGCCGAACGCAACTACCTGGACGACCTCAATCCGGAGTCGAAGCGCGTGCTGCGCTCCTGGGTCGAGCCCGCCCTGGGCACCGCTGTCGCCGAGGCCCGCTTCCAGTTCGAGCGCCACGGTTACTTCGTCGCCGACGTGGTCGACCACGTGCCGGGACGCGCGGTGTTCAATCGCGCGGTGACGCTGCGCGACTCGTGGTCGAAGGCCGCCGCGGGCTGAACCCGCTCAACGACGCACCGTCGCCCGCCGGCCCCTTGCGTCCGATCCGGCCGTCCCCATTGTTGGTCCAAGCTGGTCCATTCACGCGCGCGCGCCGCACGCGTTAAGATGTCGCCGCATTCTCCACTACGAGGCCGCAGATGAAACGAATCCTGCTGTTTGTCGCGACCAACATTGCGGTAATGGTCGTCCTGTCCATCGTCATCAAGATCTTCGGCCTCGACCGCATGGCGGGGGGGGGGTCGAACTATGGCGGCCTTCTGATCATGTCCGCGGTGGTGGGTTTCACCGGCGCCATCATCTCGCTGCTGATTTCGAAGTGGATGGCCAAGCGTTCCACTGGCGCGCACGTGATCGAGCAACCGGGCAACGAGACCGAGGCATGGCTTGTCGAGACGGTGCGCAAGCTCGCCACCAACGCCGGGATCGGCATGCCCGAGGTGGCGGTCTACGAAGGCGAGCCCAATGCGTTTGCGACGGGGGCCTTCCGCAACTCCGCGCTGGTCGCGGTGTCCACCGGGCTGCTGCAGTCGATGAACAAGGAAGAGGTGGAGGCCGTCCTCGCCCACGAGATCGCGCACGTCGCCAACGGCGACATGGTGACGATGACGCTGGTGCAGGGCGTGGTCAACACGTTCGTGTTCTTCCTGGCGCGCGTGATCGGCTCGATCGTCGATCGCGCCGTGTTCAAGAGCGAGCGCGGCAATGGGCCAGGCTACTTCATCACCGTGCTGGTGCTCCAGGTCGTGCTGGGCGTGCTCGCGCAGATCATCGTCGCGTGGTTCTCGCGGCACCGCGAGTTCCGTGCCGACGCCGGCTCGGCGCAGTACTTGGGCTCACCCACGCCGATGGTGAACGCGCTGCGTCGGCTGGGCGGCGTGGAGCCCGGCGCGCTGCCCGAAAACATCAAGGCCTTCGGCATCACCGACAAGGCCAGCTTCATGGCGCTCTTCTCCACGCACCCGCCGATCGAAGTGCGCATCGCCGCACTGCAGTCGGCCCGCTAGGAGAACCACGATGCAATTCAAGATCGAGGTGCAGGACGAGAAGGGTATCTGGAGCGATGTCTTCGGCGACGACGGCAAGCTGCTGACGTTCGATGACGAAGCCGCGGCGCGCGCAGCGCTGGCACAGCGCTACCCGATCCTCGTGCAGATGGAGCAATACGCGGGCGGCAAGCGCACGCGTGTCATCCGCATCCTCGAAGACGAGGATGATTGGCCGAAGCCATCCGGCAAGGCGTAAGGCCGCCTTGGCGCCGTCGCGGCAAGCGGCAGATGCATGAAGCGTACCCCTGAACGTAATGCGGCCGGCTCACGCGTTACCGCGGGGCCGGCCGACTCTCGATCCGCGGGCGCTGCGCATGACGCGCGGCCCGGGGCGAAAAATCCTTACTTCAAGTGGTTGGATACCAGCTTGGTCATTTCGAACATCGAGACCTTGCTTTTGCCGCCGAACACGGCCTTCAGCTTTTCGTCGGCGTTGATTTGTCGACGATTGACCGGATCCTGCAGCTTGTTCTTCTTGATGTAGTCCCAGATCTTCTTGGTGACTTCGGTGCGCGGCATGGGCGAGCTACCGACGACGGCGGCGAGAGTTGCCGACGGGGTCATGGGCTTCATGAACGCAGCGTTGGGCTTACGCTTGGCCGCAGCGGGTTTCTTTGCGGCTGGTTTCTTTTTCGCCGGTGCAGCTTTTTTGGCGGGTGCAGCTTTTTTCGCAGCGGGTTTCTTGGCGGCCGGTTTTTTCGCAGCGGGTTTTTTCGCAGCGGGTTTCTTGGCGGCGGGTTTTTTCGCAGCTTTCTTGGCAGTAGCCATAAGTCTCCTTCCTGTCGATTGGTGCGAGCGGACAATGCCGATCGTTCTGAAGCAGGCCCTCCTGTCACGGGTTACCACTCCATCGGCGCCGACTATACCGCATTTTCCCTGCAAGGGAAGGGCATCGCAGAGGGAAAACGCAACGTGTTGCTGCGAGTGTTGCGCGGCGCGTACGCCGGAGACCTCTGCGGCTATGGCCCACCCAGCCACTGGAGGAAGCCCTGCAGCACGAAGGCATTGGCGATGTCGACGAAAAATGCGCCGACCAACGGCACCACGAGAAACGATCGCGGCGATGCGCCGTGCGCCTTGGCGATGGCAGTCATGATCGCGATGGCTGTCGGGGTGGCACCCAGGGCCAAGCCGAAAAGGCCCCCGGTAGTCACCGCTGCATCGTAGGTGCGCCCCAGCAGCCGAAACACCACCAGCGAGAGCAGCATCCAGCACACCGCAATCTGCACGATGAGGATGACCAGCAGCGGCAAAGCCGCGTTCGTGAGCGAGGTCAGGTTGAGCGACATCAACGACATGGCGAGAAACAGGCCGAGCGCGATCTCGGAAATGAGCGCCAGTGACGGTGTTCCGGCGGGCCAGGGCACCTTGGGCACCAGCGTCGGCACGACATTGGAAAGCACAATGCCCATGAATAGTGCCGTGACGAAGGCCGGCAGCGTGATGCCCATTGCCGCCAAAAGCCCGTTGAGATAGCCCGACAGGGCGATGGCGATCGCAATGACCAGCAGACAATTCAGGACGCTATCCGCGTTGATCCGCTTTTCATGTTCCTGCGCGTAAGTCATGCCGACCGACAGTGTCGCCGCGTCGTTGGCATTGAGGCGATGGCGGGCGATCAACCGCTCGGCCAGCGGACCACCCAGAATGCCGCCGGCGATCAAGCCAAACGTAGCGGCAGCGGCGCCAAAGGCCGGGGCGCCGTCGAAGCCGAAGCGCGCAGCGATGATCGGCGCCCAGGCCAGGACCGTGCCGTGTCCGCCCGATAACGCGGCCGAGCCCGCGAGCAGTCCCGCCGCGGGCGGCATACCGAGCAGTGTGGCCAGACT
>JBBQEY010000063.1:0-15207 GCA_038321425.1 Burkholderiales bacterium
GGAGCGACTGCGCACGGCGGCGCTGATGCTGGAGCGCGACAATGCGAGCGTGCTGCTCCCGGACGACGACACGCTGCTGAAGCCCGGCGATCGCATCCTGTTCGTCGGCGACGACCTGGCGCGCCGCCTGCAGCAGCGCTATCTCACGGAACCGGGCACGATTGCCTGGGTCTGCTCCGGCAGCGAGCCGCCGCGGGGACTGGTCTTTCGCTGGTGGGCTCGGCGGCGCGCGGCTCGGGACGCGGCCGCCATTGGCCGCGGGGATTAAGTCGTGCGGCTGAGGTGCGTTTCCGGTCCCGCCCGCAGCCTTCGTCAATCTCCGCGGGCAGTGTAAGCCTGGATCCTGAAGTTGCCGGACTGTCGCCGCGAACGATTGGCGATCGTTGCCTGCGAGGCCGGGTAACGCGTGGTTGGGGGCGCCGCCATGCAATGCGTCGAGATTCAACGCCGCGACGAGAGTCAGCCCGTCCAGCGCAGCAGCGTCACGAGCAATACCACCACGCCGAGGCCGAGGTTGATCGAGACCCAGTTGCGGATCTGTGCCAAGGCCGCACCGCCGGCGGTCCACTCGGACGCCGCAACGGCACGGCCCAACCTCTTGAAGAGCACGAAGCGGATATGCATGAAGATCGCCACCATCGCGACGCCAAGCACCGCCATGATGGTCCAGGCCAGCGGCATCTCGAAGCTGCCACCGGACTGCACCACCTGCTTGGCCACCCGGCCCAGCATCCATACACCGCTGGCCAGCGTCAACAACGAGGCCGCGAGCACAGCGCGGAAGAAGCGGCCGAGCACATCGTGCATGAGTCGCAACCGCACTGGCGGATCGAGCTCCGTGACGGCGGGGCGCAGGAAGAAGTGCACAAACACCATGCCGCCTATCCACACGATGATGGACAGCACATGCAGAGTCTTGAGAGTCGCGTAGATCATCGAAATCCCACTTGAGTTTAAAACCAGCGCATGACCCACTCGCTGCCCCAGAACCAAGCCATCAGCATGAGGTCTCCGTCATTTTGGCTCAACGGGAGGGCTCATCGGCTCACCGCAAGCCGGGTGCAGCCGGGCGGCGGATCACCACCACCACCAGCGTCACCAAGGTCAGCGGCACGACAAAGCCTATCATCACGCCCGAGAAGGCCTGCAGCGCGTCGTGCTGCTGCGCCGCCAGGATCAGGTAGGCTACGTAGGCGACGTAATAGCCGAGGAAGACGCCGCCTTCCCAGCGCGCGATCTCGCGGCCGGTCATGAACACCGGCAGGCAGGCCAGGGCCACCGCCAGCATCACCCAGATATCGAAGGCCAGCAGTGACGGCGCAATCGCGAGGCCCAGGTCGCCCGACACCAGCCCCGACAGGCCGAGGCAGCCCAGGATGTTGAAGGTGTTGCTGCCGACGACGTTGCCCACCGCGATGTCGCGTTCGCCCTTGATCGCGGCCGTGATGCTCGTGGCCACCTCGGGCATGCTGGTGCCGGCGGCGACGATGGTCAGGCCGATGACGAGGTCGCTCACGCCCATGGTCTTGGCGAAACTGACCGAGGCCTGCACCAGGTAGTCCGAGCCGAACACCAGCGCCGCCAGGCCGGCGGCGATCAGGCCGAGCTGTGCCGCCCAGTGGCTGTCCCAGGCGCCAGCCCCGGCAGGCTTTATCGCGTCGGTAAACTCATCCTTCGCGGCCTGGGTCTCGCGGCGCGACTGCACGATCAGGAACACGGTGTAGGCCACCAGCAGCGCGAACAGGAAGCCCCCGTCCAGGAACGAGAGCTGGCCATCCAGCGTGAACGCCAGCAGCAGCAGGCTTGCGCCCAGCATGATCGGCACCTCCTGCCGGATCAGCTGGATGTTGACCACCAGCGGCGCGATCAGGGCGCTGATGCCCAGGATGAACAGCACATTGAAGATGTTGCTGCCCATCACGTTGCCGAGGGCGATGTCGGTCTTGCCGTCGAGCACGGCGCCGACGCTCACCGCGACCTCCGGCGCGCTGGTGCCGAAGGCGACGATGGTCAGTCCGACAACGAGCGGGCTGATACCAAACGACATCGCCAGTTTGGACGCGCCGCGCACCAGCGCGTTGGCGCCGATGACGAGCAGGATCAGGCCGCCGAGAAACATGAGAATGTTCATGACCGGGCACTGCAACTACCAACGTCCGGCCACTGCAGGCCGGTCCGCCTCTTGGGCCATTCAGCGGCCAGACTCACGCAGCAAGCCACAAGATCCGAGTTCCGTGCAGCCGTCGTGTCGCGCCAGCGCGAGGACAGCATTCCCGTCATGTGGCGACCTGTCGGGCCGGCTGAGGACCGGAGCCGCCACCGCGGCGGCGCCACATCGCAACGAGCAGGTGCAGCCCCACCCCCAGCAGGACAAGCAGCGCGCTGCCGAAACCCCAGATTACCCAGGTCGCCATGGTCAGGCCGCCGGCCAGCGCCGGCGCGGCCTGAAGCAGACTCTCGAAGATCGGCGCCAGGGCCGACAGCAGCGAGGTCATCGCCTGCGCGATCTCCGGCGGGACCCAGGAGGCGAGCCATTCCGGCAGACGAAGGCCCTCCACGCCCGATGCGGCGCCTGTCAATGTGCCTGCACTCGAGACCGTCCACACGGCGACGGCATGCACCGCCCAGGCCGCCAGCGACCAAAGTGCAATTAGGCTTAAGATCACAAACCAGCTGAGTGCGTAGAGCATGATCGGTTCGTCCTGGTTGAGTTCCACAAGACGATAGTCTTCAACGCTTTTGGATTCGAACAAACCAGTTCCAGGCAGATGTAGACTTCGGTTTTTCCGATGTGAGATCGGCATGCTGAACTACCGCCATCTATACTACTTCTGGGTCGTGGCCAAGGAAGGCGGCTTCGCCCGCGCGGCCGAGCGGCTGGACATGGCGGTTCAGACCATCAGCGCCCAGGTGCGGGAACTCGAAAAAGCACTCGGCCACCAGTTGCTGAAGCCCGCAGGGCGCGGCGTGGCGATGACCGAGGCGGGACAGGCCGCATTCGCCCGCGCCGAGGAGATCTTCCAGATCGGCCAGGTCATCCCCGACGAAGTGCGCGAGGCAGCCAGCGGCAAGGTCGCCCGTCTCGCCGTCGGACTGTCCGACGGCATTTCCAAGCTGGCCGCGCACGCGCTGCTGGAGCCCGTGCTAGCCACGCCATCGCTGCGGCTGGTGTGCCACGAAGGCGAGTTCGAGCAACTGCTGGCCGAGTTGGCGCTGCATCACCTTGACCTGGTACTCGCCGGGCAGCCGGCACCGCGCAATCCGAACCTGCGCCTGACGAGCGAACGGTTGGTCGAGTCGACGGTGGAGTGGTACGGGCCCGCTGTTCACGTGCACAAGGCCGATGTGGATCAGTTCCCGCAGTCGCTGAACCGGCTGCCGGTGCTGCTGCCCACCGGCCATTCGGCGCTGCGCCCGACCTTGGATCGGTGGTTCGAGGCCGAGGGATTGCGGCCGCGCATCGTCGGCGAATTCGAAGACAGCGCGCTGCTGGCGGTGTTTGCTGCGCGCGGGCTGGGGGTGTTCCCGGTCAGTCGCCTTGGCGCCAGTGACGTGGGCTTGATGCGCGGATTGCGTTTGCTCGGGCGCTGCGATGACGTGAAGGAGGAAATCCACGCCATCCGCTCACGCCGCGGCCAACATCACCCTCTGGTGCTCCGGGTCATCGCCGCGGCGCGTTCCTGAGCGCTTTCGCTCAGTCGGCCCGTGCGTCGGCACCCGCGAGCGGCAATCCGGCAGGTGGGGGCGACGCCTCACAAGCATCACAGTATCTGCAGCTTCAGGCGGTTGCTGGGTCATGAGGGCGTGGCATCAGCAGGTACAGCGGTTTGGCGAGTACGCGGAAGTCGAGCGGTGCGCGCATCCTCGTGACCTCGCCGTCGAAGGCCACCTTCACCCCGCGGCGGCCGGGCGCGAGCGTGGGCCTCACCACCATGTGCACGAACTCGAAGCGCTCCACGCTCTGCGCCTCACCGAGTGTGCCCATGGCACCATGCAGCATCAGCCTGATCATCGACAACGTGCCGATCGGCCGCAGCATGACCGCGGTGATGCGGCCGTCTTCAGGTATGCGCGCTGGTCCGTTCTCGGCGTGCACCTGCGGCCGCACCCCCAACTGCTGCAGCTGGAGCCGGTTGTTGCCCACGAAGAGCGTCAGCGTGCGCACATCGCGAACCACTGCGCCCTGTTCGATGTGCAGACGCAGCTGCCGTTGCGCACCCAGCAGCGTGGCGATGGCCCGATTCGCAGCCTGCTGCGCCACGAAGGCCAACGCGGCGGGGCGGCTGAACAGCAAATCCCCGCGTCGTCCGGACGCCCGCAGCGCAGTTTCGATGACTTCGCGTTTCGCGTCCGCGTCGCTGCTTCCCGCTGCCGCATTGATGAGGAACTGGAGCGAAGACGCGGGGTCGACTTCAGGGTAGACAGCCATGGGGCGGTTGTGACAGACCGGAGCGAACGATTTCAATCGTGGCGCAGCAGGTCACCGAAGACGGTGTGCTCGCCCTCCTTGCGATCGGCAGCGGGCGCGTCGTATAGGACGCGCCAGCTCGGCTTGCCTCCCGACAACGCGGGCGGCAGGTCGCAGATCGCTTCGGCGCGGTTCGTGCCGTGTCCGTGGGGCAGCGAGACCGCCTCGGTCAGTGCCGCCTCGAAACGAGTCGGGTCGCGGTTGGCCGCCCGCAAGGGGCGCGAACTCCAGGCAATCGGCGTTCGCGGTACGGGTGTTGGGCATGTCATCCCGGCGTTCGCACCTCCGACGTGGATGGCGTCGTCGTTCTTCGGTTTCAGGCATCCCGACGCGCATCCCTGGCTGGTTGCGTTAGTTGCCGCCAGCGGCGCCACCTGTGGTCGCCTCGTGCTCGCCCATTTTGCCAAGCGAATTGTCCGCAACCAGTGGTTGCCGCCGACGATGCGTGAAAGCCTGGCTGCGGTTGCCGAGTTGATCGAGCGACGGCGTGCCGCCAGCGCCTTCGCCTTCCTCCTCTTCGCGGTCAGTCCGCTTCCATCGAATGTTGTCTTCCTGGCCTACGGCTTGACCGGAGCGTCGCTGTGGCTGCTGGCAGGACCGTTCTTCATCGGACGCCTGGTTAGCTACACCGCTGCAGTCAAGGGGGGTTCGCTGGTGGCACAACACTTCGAGTCCGAAATCACCGGCGTCGGCGCATGGGCTTGGGCCAATTTTGTTCTCGTCCAACTCACGCTCCTCGCTGTCCTGTACGCCTTTACCAAGGTTGATTGGCGCAAGACTCTTGTCGAGAAGCGCTTGTGCTGGCTGTCTTGACCCTGCGCTGGCCGGGCCATCACCCATGCGACGTCTTGGGGCGAATGACCAACGGCTTTGCGTTGCTCGCCTGGCCCGCCAGGTTCGGCGATACCGGCGTGATGTCGTTCATGATCGGCCACAACGGTGTCGCGTACGAGAAGGACCTTGGTCCCAATACCGAAGCCGTGGCCAGGGGCATCACGCGCTTCAATCCCGATGCGTCGTGGAAGGCGTTGCCGCCACCGCAATAGCGGCGATCGACAGCGTGGCCGCGTGGCCCCGCAGAACCGCACGAGCGCGGCTGCAAGTCCGCGCCAGGCAACGACGGATCACGCAGGGGAGCCTCATGAACACCCAACGAGTCATTGCGTTGCTGACGGCTGCGCTCGTCGCGTGCGCACTTACCGGCCGCGTGACGGCCGCCAACGAGCAGGCGACGCCGGCGGGCGAGCCCAAGGCGACGACGCTGCAGGTCGGCTCGTGCGCGTGGACCGGCGATTTCGACGGGATGGTCAAGCGCCGCGTCATCCGCGTGCTCGTCCCGCACTCGAAGACCTTCTATTACGTGGAAAATGGCCGCGCGCGCGGGGTGTCGTCGGACATCATCGACGCGCTCGAGCAGGAGATCAACAAGGACCTGAAGAGCAAGGCGCTCATCAAGCTGATTGCGCTCCCGGTCGGGCGCGACGAGTTGATGTCGAAGCTGATCGAGGGCTACGGTGATGTCGTGATTGCCGACACGTCCATCACACCGGAGCGGCAGAAGCGTGCCGACTTCGCGAAGCCGATGTTCCCGGGCATTCCAGAGGTGGTGGTCACGGGGCCGAGCGGTCCGGAGATCAAGACTGTTGCCGATCTTTCCGGCAAGGAGCTCTACATCCGCAAGGACACGAGCTACTGGGAGCACCTGACGGCCCTCAATGCCAAGTTCGTCGCAGAGGGTAAAGCGCCGGTCAAACTCATCGCGGCGCCCGACGAATTCGAGGCGGATGACATCATGGAGATGGTGGACGCGGGCCTGGTGGGTGCCACCGTGCTCGATCGCTACAAGGTGCGGATGTGGCAGCCGGTGTTCAAGAACCTGGTGATCCGCGAGGATGCCCGGGTGTCGGTCGACAATGCCTATGCGTTCATGATCCGCAAGGACAGTCCGCAATTGAAGGCGGTGCTCGACAAGTTTGTCACGACGCATGCGCGCGGCACCGCGTTCGGCAACACCATCGTCAATCACTATGTCAAGAACAAGAAGTTCGTGAAGAACGCAGCGGGTGCCGACGAGCGCAAGCGGTTCGGTGACGTGGTTGCGCTGTTTCGCAAGTACAGCGACCAGTACGACATGGACTACCTGCTGATGGTGGCGCAGGGTTTCCAGGAATCCGCGCTCGACCAGAAGGTGAAGAGCCCGGTGGGCGCCATCGGCGTCATGCAGATCATGCCCGCCACGGGCAAGGAACTCAAAGTCGGTGACGTCAGCGAAATCGAGTCCAATGTTCATGGCGGGGTCAAGTACATGCGCTTCATGATGGACCGCTATTACAAGGACGAGCCGATGACGCCGCTGAACAAGGGCCTCTTCACGTTCGCGTCGTACAACGCCGGTCCGGCGCGCGTGGCGTCGCTGCGCAAGGAGGCGGCGAAGCGCGGTCTCGACCCCAACAAGTGGTTCCACAACGTCGAACTGGTCGCCGCCGCCAAGATCGGCCCGGAGACCGTCACCTACGTTGCCAACATCTATAAGTACTACACGGCCTACAAGCTCCTTGAGGCGCAGGAGCGCGATTTGAAAGCGGCGCGCGAGCAAGTGCAGCAGAAGAAACCGAACTGACGGCCGGAAGGCTTCGAACGACCGTTGGACCTGATCGAACAAGGCAGCGAGGCGTTTGCCGCCTCGCTGGCCCGATCACTGCCGCGGTGAACGCGGCAGCGACCGTCAATTTCCTTTCAGCTGACCGCGAACTTCGCCGCCGGGTTTCCAGCGATTCATGGGTGTCCACGATTTGAATTTCGAATTGCCGATTTGCGATCCTTTGGGGTTTGACCGACCCGAGGTGCCGCATGAATGTGGGCAAGACGGTGTTCGCGCAGGTGATGGAGTTCGTGCCGTGGAAGACCTTCGGACGTATCGTGGAACGGCACAAAAGCCAAACGCTAGGCTGGCTCATACCGTTTAACCTTGATCGACGCCCCAGCCTCGCGTTGCCGCGCCAGGTCGTGGGCCAATTGCATCCGCATCAGGTGGTCCATCTTCGGACCGAAGGCCTTCTCGATGCGCGGCGCCATTTCCGAGGACAGGCCGGTGCGCTCGTTGAGCAACAACGACACCGCTTGACGCGAGACGCCGAGGATCGCGGCCGTCGCCGAAACGGACAGGTCCAAGGGTTGAATAATTTCCCGGCGAATTAGGCCTCCGGGATGGGGTGGGTTCTTCATCGGCATGACCGCATTGTGCCGACAAGCTTGTCCGAGGCTCGGCCCAGGCCATCGACGCAAGCCAGGATGCCCCCTATCATGCGGCGACCGGGCCGATACCACCCTCCTGCCAGCGCAGCGCGATGCATCGAGAGAGACAAGCCATGGCCGACCTGATGGAGACGGATTACCTCGTTGTCGGCGCCGGGGCCGCCGGGATGGCGTTCACCGATGCGCTGCTCACGCACGGAGAAGCAAGCGTCACGCTGATTGATCGCCGCCATGCACCAGGCGGGCATTGGCTCGACGCCTATCCTTTCGTGCGGCTGCACCAGCCGTCCGCGTTTTACGGCGTGGACTCCGTGCCACTGGGCAGGGACGCAATAGACCGCGCCGGTTTGAACACTGGTTTCTACGACCTGGCCAGCGCAGACGAACTGCGCGCCTACTACGCGCAAGTGATGCAGGAACGTTTCCTGCCGACAGAGCGTGTGCGCTTCCACCCTTGCACCGACTACGTGGGTGGCGAGGGCGACCTACACCGCTTCGTCTCGCGCCTCACCGGGGCCACTCAGGAGGTCCGAGTCAGGCGCAAGCTTGTCGACACCACCTACCTCGAAGGCCACATCCCGGCCACCAGCGAACCACCGTTCGAGGTCGAGGACGGCGTGCAGTGCATCCCGGCCGGCGAGGTGACCCGATCGGCCGGGGGCGCACGGACCTTCGTCGTCATTGGCGCCGGCAAGACCGCCATGGACACGTGCGTCTGGCTCCTCACGAACGGTGTGCCGGCGTCGGCCATCCGCTGGGTGAAGCCGCGCGAAGGCTGGTGGCTGAACCGCCGCTACCACCAGCCGCACACCTTGCTGCCGGACTTCTTCGCCGGCGTCGGGCTGCAGATGCAGGCCATGGCCCAGGCCCAATCGATCGATGACCTGTTCCTGCGGCTGGAGGCGGACAACTTCTTTCTGAGGGTGGATACATCGGTCATGCCGACGATGCTGCACGGGGCGATCGTGAGCGAGGTGGAGCTCGCACTGTTGCGGCAGATCAAGGACGTGGTTCGGCTTGGTCGAGTGCGCCGGGTGGGGCGCAGCAACATGTTGCTGGACGACGGCGAGGTCGCGACCCCGGGTGACGCCCTGCATGTTCACTGCGCCGCCGCAGGCTTGGCGAGGCCGCCCTTGCGTCCGATCTTCGAAGCAGGGCGAGTGACCGTGCAGCCTTGTGTATGGGGCTTTGCCAGCCACCAGTTCGCCCTGCTGGGTGCGATCGAGGCGTTGATCGACAGCGAAGAAGAGAAGAACCGCCTGGCCCGCCCCATCCGCTATTGGGACCAGCCTGCGGACTACCTGACCGCCTACATGTCGATCCTGGCCAGTGAGCGAGCGCGAGCCTCCCACCCGGTTCTCGCGGATTGGGCGCGCGAGTCTCGGCTGAATCCGCTGGGGCGCCTGGGCCAGTACCGGGACGACCCGAAGGTCGTCCAGACGAGCGCGCTCATCAAGGCCACCGGCGCAGCGGCGGTGGCGAGCGCATCAAAGCTGATTGCAGAACGCCTCGGTGCAGCGCGCTGACCCAGGCGTGCGTGCTCAACCGTTCGAAGGCTAAGGCTCGACCCCTGTCAGCTCAAAACACCCGCCGTCAACCGCAGAACGCGGTTGCACCGCGCGGCCAGCGTCTCGTCGTGGGTGACGACGATGACGGCCGTGCCCTGGTCGCGCGCAAGGTCCAGCATCAACTGGTCATCGGCCTCTCCTCAATGCGCGGGAACGAAGCGATCGCTGCGCCGGGCTGCCAGCGCGCCGTCACCGAGCAACCAGAGGGCGATGGATGCCAGGGCCAGGAACACCGGGTACTCCCAGCCGCCGTTGGGGCTGGTGTGTACCCAACCATTGGGCAGATGGACCCACGCGGCCGCCACCATGACCGGAACCAGTGCCAGAGACACCTGGCGCGCGTAGAAGCCGAACACCAGCGCAAGGCCGCCCAGCAGTTCGGCAGCGAACACCGGGTAGGCCAGGAAGCCGGGGAAGCCCACGCTGATAAAAAACTGGGCCGTGCCAGGCAGCGTGAAGACGAACACCTTCAGCAGCGCATGGGCGATCCACATCACGCCCAGGCTGACGCGAAGCAGCGCCCTGCCATAGGGCGCGGTGCCTTGAGTATGGGCTGAGTTCACTGCATCTCTCCATTGAGTTGACAATGGCTAAACTGTAGTATTGCGTGGCGGCAATGAAAATAATATAATTGGCATACCATGATTGCGTCTACGCAATACAATCTCAGTGCGGCCGATCTGGAAACGGTGCTCGCCCTGGTCCGCTCCGGAACCCTGGCAGACGCTGGCGAGCGCCTGGGCGTGGACGCCTCCACGGTGTTCCGCTCGCTGCGGCGCATCGAACGTGGTCTGGGGCAGACGCTCTTCGAGCGTTCGCGCTCCGGGTACCAGGCTTTCGAGCTGGCACAGTCATTGGCCGAGCACGCGGAGCAACTGGAGGTTGCGCTGGAGTCGGCGCGATCGACGGCACAGTTGCGACCCGACGAGGTGTCGGGCGCCGTGCGCATCACGACCACCGACACCATCCTGCACGGCCTGGTGGCGCCGGCGCTGAAGGATGTCAGGGCACTGCATCCGCTGCTGAGCTTCGAGTTGCACACCGGCAATGAGCTGGCCAGCCTGACTCGACGCGACGCCGACATTGCCGTACGCGCCACCAAGCGGCCGCCGCAGCACTTGGTGGGCAAGCACGTAGGTCCGATTCGGGTGGCGTTGTTCGCCGCGAAGAAGGGGCCGATCAAGCGCTACGCCGACGTCGAAGCGGGCAAGGCGTCATGGGTGGCACCGGACGATGCACTGCCCGAACACCCTTCCGTGGTGTGGCGCAAGCGGCACTTCCCGAAGGTCGTGCCGAGTTACCGTGTCACTAGCATCCTGACGGTGATGGAACTGGTCGGCCTGGGTCTAGGCGTGGGTGTGGTGCCGCTGTTCCTGGCGAAATCCCACCCGAAACTGGTGCCGCTGACCGAAGCGCTCGACGAGTGCCAGACGGAGCTGTGGTTGCTAACCCATCCCGAGTCGCGGCATCTGCGCCGGGTGTCGACCGTGTATGGACACCTTGCGCGGGCACTTTCGATGGACTGACCAGTGCTAGGATGGATGAACCGCTGGTCAGCCGCAACTGGCGGCACCTTCACTCAAGTTAAACTGCCGATCCATGGACCGTCGACGATTTCTCACTCAATCCGCAGCGCTGGCCGCTGTATCGCTGAACGTCGCCGGCTGTCGCGATGATGTGACCCCCGAGCGCATCGCCGCGCCGCCGCCGCCGCCGCCGCCGCCCACTTTGGTCGCGTTTCCGCCGATGACGTTCATCACCTGCGACCCATTATTCTTCGACTATCGTCCGGCAGTCGACCCGACGGGCACCATGGTCGTATTCGAACGCGCACCGTTTCCCAATCCGGGTAACACCGCGAACACGGCGCTCTACCTCGCAATGCTGGGCGGGACCGGTTGCCAGAGTGCTGTCCCGTTCATCGTAGCGCCCTCAACCCTTCCGGCCGATTGGCCGGCCTCGCAAACACGTCCGGACTGGAGCACGGCCAACGGGAAAGTGACGTTTAGCGGTGCGCCTTCGAACATGGGCACGATTCAGGTGTACGTCGTGAGCGGAACCGGCACGTTGCTGACGCTGGTGCCCAAGACCCATGCGCACATCTATCCGATCTGGGCAAGCAATGGGACGCAGCTCGTCGTTTACAACGACTCCACCAGTGCCGCGCCCGTCAAGCCGGTGACGGGATTGATCGATGTCGTCACCGGCGACCCGGCGGTCAAGAACCTGAACGGAAACGACGCGGCGGGCGTGGCAGTGTTCGGTGGCTTCGCGGCCCCGCAGCCTCTCGATCCCACCCGAATTGCGTTCGCGGGACAACCCGCGCTCGCGTCCTGGGGCCTTTCTACAACGCCGCCGAGCGGTGCGACACCCGCTTACAACCAAGACAACAACTATGTGTTCCTGAACATCGCGAGCAACGGCGTGTATACATCCGCACCGCTCGAACCTGCGGCAAGTATCACCACCTACAACCCGGCCTATCAGGGACGGGCGCCCTACTGGTCACCGAACGGGCAGTACATCGTGTTCGAGTCGAGCCGCGCCGGAGGGTATGCGCTGTTCCTGGCCAACGTGGCGAGCGTCGCGCAAGGTGTCGCACCGGTGCAGCTGACCGACACCACCTACTGGGCGCAGCATGCCAAGTTCCTGCCCGGCGGCACGAAGATCGTATTCACTGCGCTACAGACATCCAATCCCACGTCGGGGGCCGGGGCGCGGGGGATTGCGACCATCGATATCACCGCGTTCGTGACGTAGGCGGAAGCGCGCGGCTGAATCGCCGGCTGCTCACAAGGACTCCCCATGGACCAGCTGGTGGAAAACGGCGGCGTGTTCAGCAAGGACGCCAATTGGCAGCCCCATGTGGTGACGGACGGGGCGCTCATCACCGGCCAGAACCCGGCCTCGTCGGAACCGGCTTCGCGTGCGCTGGTGGCCCGCCAGGCCACGCGCTGAGCCACCCATACCGCGCACTCACCCGTCCGGGGATGGGGCGCGCGGAGGGAAGCGCCGCGGCACACACACGTAGGATGTGCCGCGACAACTGAATCGGACGGCTCCCGACATCTGTGCGCACGCAAAGCACATAGCCTTCCTGGGGAGGGAGTGTCGTCAGCGATCTGATTCAGGACGCCTCTTACGCCGCGTCGTCAAACTCAGCTGGAGTCTATCGTGTTCAGAAAATCTGCAAAGCCCGTTCTCGTCCTCGCAATCCTCGCCGCTTCAGGCTGTGCATCGATTCCTGAGCGCGACCCTGCGCTGGATGGCGCGCGACTGTCGTTGGACGCAGCTCGGCGCAATCCGCAGGTTGCGATGTATGCACCCGCAGAGTACGACCAGGCGGCGGCGACACTCCGCCAAGCCGACGACCTTGCGGCCAACGGTGGACGGTACAACGATGTCCATCAGCTCGCCGTACTTGCGAACCAGCGTGCTGCCGCGGCGCAGGACGTGGCGCGGTTTCGTAGCGAGCAGGCGGCGCTCGTCGCGCAGCGGACGGCGACGGATGCACGCATCCAGGCCGACGTCAGCGCGCGACAGGCACAGTTGGCACAAAACCAGGCGGTGGATGCGCAGCGCCGGGCCGACGAGGCGCAGCGTGTTGCGGCCTCGGCACAGCTGCGGGCTTACCCTGCCACGCCGACCGCCTATGACTACCGGCGCCAACAGAACGAGCCCTTGTACGAGGCGTCGGTGACCTCTGTGCGTGCCGTGGTGGGAACGCCGCAGCAACGATGCTGGGTCGAACGTCAGGTGGTGGACACGGGTGGCGCCGGCATCAATCTGCCGGGCGCCGTGGTGGGAGGCGTGATCGGCGGCGTCCTTGGTCATCAGATTGGTAGTGGCCGCGGGCAGGATATTGCGACGGGCATCGGTGCAGTCGGGGGTGCCGTGCTCGGTGCGAACGTGGGTCGTGATGCATCGGGCGTCGTCTATACGCAGGATGTGCAGCGCTGCGCGAACGTGCCCACGGCCGCACGGCTCGATTACTGGGACGTGACGTACGATTTCCGCGGATACGAGCATCGCGTACAGACCACCAATCCCCCCGGTCGAACGATCCTGGTCAGCGCGCAGGGCGAGCCGCGTATTTGATGCGCGATGAAGAAATTAGAAGGCTGGGTACCCGAAGTCGCGCGCTCTGTGTCGTCTTCACTTCTCCAACGGGATGGGCGTGCCCCAGTCCACCGCCACGGCAGTGATTCTAAAGCGGCCATTGGTAAAGGCTGCAAATGACCGAGTGTCCTGGGTGCCTTGCACCCGGGCCGTGCAACGCTGCGAAGAAAGTGCTACGGCGTCAGGTGCGTGGCGCCGCGCGCCACAGCAGCAACGCACTCGTCAGGATGATGGCCGAGCCCGAGAGCGTCCATCCGTCCGGCACGACGCCGAAGATAGTCAGGTCGATCAGCGCCGCGTAGGCGAGTTGCGCGTAGACGAGCGGCGCCAGCAGCGTCGGCGACGCGCGGTGCGCGGCGACGGCCAGCAGCCAGTGCCCGGCTAGCCCGAACCCGCCCATCGCGGCGAACCACGCCCAGTGTCCGAGCGGCATCGGCTGCCATACGAAGGGCAGCAGGAGCGTAAGCAGTACGGTGCCCACGCACGACGCGTAGAAGACGCACACCGTGGCATCGTCGGTGCGCCGTGCGATGCGGGTCAGCACCTGGTAGCCGGCGTAGCTGACGGCCATCAGCAGTGGAAAGACAATGGCCCAACCGGCTTGTGCGAACGCCGGCCGAATCACCACCAGTGATCCCGCGAACGCCAGTGCCAGCGCCAGCCGCTGCCAGCGGTTGAGCCGCTCGCCGAAGACGAACCGTGACAACACGGCAACCAGAAGGGGCGAGACAAACGACAGCGCGTACGCGTCGGCAAGCTGCAGCGTGCGCAGCCCCGTGAAGAATGCGAGGGTGGCGCCGATCATTGTGAGGCCTCGCGCCAACTGGATGCCTGGCATGCGCGTCGCGAAACGCGACCATCCCGAATGCAGCGGCAGCAGCAGCAGGGGCAGGAAGCTGAACGCATACCGTCCCCAGACGACCTGCAGCGGATGCAGGTTGCTGACGAGCCGCTTGCCGATCGCGTCGAGCAGCGTGAAGCACAGCACGGCCAGGAGCATGTACGCGGCACCCAAGCCTGCCGAGTGCAACGCCGCGGCCGGCGCCACCTCCGGGCGCACTGTGGTGCTCACACGAACGTCAGCAGGCGGCGCGGTGTATGCACGAGTATCTCCGTCACGTCGGCATCGGTCAGGCCGCGCCGCAGCATCAGCGGGACCGCGTTCTCCAGCAGGTGGCCGTAGCCATGGCCGCCGAAACGACGCAATCGGGTGCGGGTGCAGATGTCGTGCGCGACGACGAGCTGGCGGGCATACCCGTTGCGCGCCAACGCGGCAATATATCGGATGCGCTGGCCGTCGTTGGGGAGGTCGACATCGGCAAACGGATAATAGGCTGACTCGATGCCGAAGAAATCGAACTCGAGCACCGCGCCGGTGTCGGCGACGCGCTGCATGTCATCGATGCAGAAGAGCGTGCGGTCGACGTGGCTGACGATCACGCGCGCGAGGTCGGCGCCCGCGTCGCTCAGCACGGCGAGTGCGTCGAGGGTGCCGTCGAGGGTGCGCGGCGGGTGGATGTTGATCGCGGCGCCGGTCGCGGCCTGCGCCTGCGCCGCGGCGACGAGCGAACGGCGCTCGACGTCGGAGAACGGCGTAGAGAGGCCGATTTCGCCCAGGATGCCCGCCCGTATGCCGTTGTCGTCGATTCCTTCCTGCACCGCGCGCACCATCGCCGCACAGGTCCTGGCAACGCTGCGCTCGCGCTGCGATCGGTCAAGGTAGGCTTCGACGTAGGGTCCGCTACCGGCCACGATGTGCAGCCCGGTCTGCCGGGCCACCTCGGCCAGGCCGGCAGG
>JBBQEY010000064.1:0-15108 GCA_038321425.1 Burkholderiales bacterium
TAGGGTCACCCCACGACCATCAATTTTTTTGCGGCACGCGCCGGGAACTTGCGGCTCAATTGCGCCCGCCCCGCACGGCCCGCCACTCACCGCGGCGGTGGACACGATTTACGGAGGAATTGAAACGGCGTTTCCAACGAAGAAGGTTTGCCAATGCGCCGAACCGCGAAATGGCGCGGGGCGAGGCGCCTCCAGGCGGGCGCATTGGAGCCGTTCCGACCGGCGCGTGACAGCGAAAATGGGTCGCGAAACGGCCCTAAGCCCGATCCATACCCGTGCTGCCGACGCCGTTTTGCATCCCGAATTTTCGCTCTCACACGCTCGAGCGATAGCTTACGGCGACCTAAGCCCGCCTGGAGGCGCCTCGCCCCGCGCCGCGCCACGACGAACAAATCCAACCATAGGCAGCGGCAAAGTTCGACCTCGCCGCGACCTTCGCCATCGAATGCGCGATAATTGCGGGTTACCTAGCCACCACCCTCATGCCGACCACCGCATCCAACGCCACCGTTGCCCACGTTCCGCTTGCTGCAGTCACGCGCGGCGGCATCGTCGAGAGCGTGCACCGGGGGTCGATCGCCGTGTGTGACCAGCAGGGCCGGCTCCTGTTCTCGGCCGGTGACCCGGCATCCATCACTTTCACGCGCAGCGCATTAAAGCCGCTGCAGGCGTTGCCGTTCGTCGCCGCCGGCGGTGTGGAGCGCTTCGGCTATTCGCCAGCGCAAGTCGCGTTGATGTGCGGCAGCCACGCCGGTGAGACACGCCATGTCGAGGCCGCCGCCGACATGCTGGCCAAGGCCGGCAACACCGCCGATGAACTCCAATGTGGCACACATGTTCCCTATCGCTTCGATGCGCGCGGCGAACTGCCGCCGCCGCCCCCGTACTCGCCGCTCGCCAACAACTGCTCCGGCAAGCACAGCGGCATGCTCGCTTACTGCTCGATGTGCGGCTACGACAAGCGCGACTACCTGGCGCTCGACCATCCGCTGCAGCAGGCGATCCGCCAGGCAGTCAGCCGGTTCAGCGGCGTCCGCGACAACAATCTTGTTGTGGGTATCGACGGCTGCTCGGCGCCCAACTATGCAATGCCGCTGGCAAGCCTTGCCGGCGCCTTCGCACGCCTGGGCGCCGCCACCGTTGACGCCACCTACGGTCACGCGCCACGCCAGCTCGCCGACGCGATGACGATCCACCCGGAAATGGTGTCTGGCGCGCATGCCGCCGACCTGGCGCTGGCCCAAGCAGGTCGTGGGGACTGGATCAGCAAGATCGGCGCCGAGGGCGTGCGCGCCTTGAGCATTCGCAGCCGGGGCTGGGGCATTGCGATCAAGATCGCCGATGGCAGTTCGCGCAGCCTCCATGCCGTCACGATCGCCGCGCTGGAGCAGCTCGGGCTTCTCGATACGGGCGCCCGACAGGCGCTCTCAGGGTTGGCTACGCCGCAGTTGCGCAATCTCAGGGGTCTGCATACCGGCGAAATTCGCACTACAGTTGTACTGGACAAAGACGACGCGGGCCGCCGCGTCGATGCGGCAGCCCTCGCACAATGAACTTAACCCTCGTGAAACAGTCTGTAACGCCAAGCGTGCGCTGCATCTTGCACCCGCCGGGTCCGGCGATGGCAGGCGTGGTCCCCGTAGCAGCCGCACTCGCCATTCGGCGGGATAACAACGAACAACGTTCGATTCTGGGAATACCCGCGGATGGGTGATCGCGAAATCGATCAGCAGCTCGTGGAGCGGGCACAGCGTGGCGACAAGCGCGCTTTCGAGCTGCTGGTCATGAAATACCAGCGCAAGCTGGGGCGGCTGTTGTCGCGGTTCGTACGCGACCCGGCGGAAGTCGAGGACGTGTCGCAGGAAGCTTTCATCAAGGCCTACCGCGCGCTGCCGAGCTTCCGCGGCGACAGTGCGTTCTACACGTGGTTGTATCGCATCGCGATCAACACGGCGAAGAACTATCTGGTCGCGATGGGTCGGCGCGCGCCCACCACGACGTCATTCGACAACGAGGAAGCCGAAGGCTTTGAAGACGCTGAACAGCTCCGCAACAGCTCCACCCCGGAGGACGAACTTGTCGGCAAGCAGATCGCCGAAACCGTCAACCGGGCGATGGATGCCCTGCCGGAGGATCTGCGCACAGCCATCACGCTGCGCGAGATCGAAGGTTTGAGCTACGAGGAAATTTCCGCTGTGATGAATTGTCCAATCGGTACCGTGCGGTCGCGGATCTTCCGCGCGCGCGAAGCGATTGCCGCCGAACTGCGCCCGCAGCTCGGCACCGATGTGAACCGGAGATGGTGATGAACGACAACATTTCGCGCCTGATGGACAGCGATCTCGACGACGTCGAATTCGAGCGCCTATGCGCCGACCTGAAGACCGATGTGTCGATCGAAACGTGGGCTTGCTACCACTTGATCGGCGACCACCTGCGCGGCACCGGTGGCGTGTCGCCGGGCTTTGGCCGGCGCTTTGCCGCTACGCTCGCGGCTCAACCGACCGTGCTGGCGCCCGCCGCTGCGCGTGCCACACGCCAATTGGCACCGGCGCCGTTCGCCTGGGCGGTGGCTGCCACGCTGGCGGCCGTCACTGTCGTGGGCTGGACTGCGTTCTCGATGGTCGATGCACCGCCCACCGCCGTGGCCATGGCCCGCGAAGCGTCGACGGTGCGCGCGGCGCAGGTCAAGCCCGCGGCCGACGTGCCGGCCGAATACCTGGTGGCCCACCAGGAATATTCGCCGGCCAACGCCATCCAGGGCGGCAGCATGTACCTGCGGTCAGCCGTCTCCCAAGGGACGACGCCACGTCCGTGATGCAATCGACGCGATGAATCCTCTGCCGCATATTCTTCCTGGCGCACGGCGCCGTGTCGGCGCTGGCGCGGTCATGCTGGCGGTGCTGTTCGCGCCGCTGCCGGCCACGGCCCAGGATGCCGCGCAATGGCTCACCCGCGTGGCCAATGCGGCGCGCAACCTCAACTACACGGGCACCATCGTGTACCAGTTGGGTGGCCGGATGGATACGTCCCGCATCGTGCACCTGAACGAAGGCGGACAGGAGTGGGAAAAACTGGTCAGCCTTGACGGCGCGCCGCGCGAAATCATCCGCAGCGGCGGCGAGGTGCGATTCTACTTCCCGGACGCCAAGGTGATGAAAGTCGAGCCCCGCACGTTCCGCAATGCGTTTCCCTCGATATCCCCGGAGCAGGTCAAGAGTCTTGAGCAGTACTACGATTTTCGCGTCGTCGCCGGCGAGCGCATCGCGGGCCACACCGCCGAAGTCGTGGTCTTCCAGCCCCGCGACGGCCTGCGCTACGGCCACAAGTTCTGGTCGGATGCCGCCACCGGTTTGCTGCTGAAGGCCCGGCTCGTCAACGAACGCGGCGAAGTCGTCGAGCAGTTCGCGTTCACCGATGTCACGGTCAACGCCAAGATCGACAAGGACATGGTCAAGCCGTCTTGGACGGCCACGGCGCCAGAATGGAAGGTCCGGCAGTCGGCCGGCGGCGAAGTCGTGCAGAACGACACCGGTTGGGTCATCGGCAAGGTGCCCCCGGGATTCACCAAGATCAACGAAGGCTTCCGCAAGGTCGGCGGCAAGCGCGATCCCATCGCCCACATCGTGCTGTCCGACGGACTGGTGGCGGTCAGTGTTTTCATCGAGCCTGTCGCGGTCACGCAAACGCAGATCGGTCTCACGCAGTCCGGGGCGCTCAACGTCTTTAGCACGCGCAACGAGGCCTTCATCGTCACCGTCCTCGGCGAAGCCCCGCCCGCTACCGTGCGTCAGATTGCGCAGTCCGTGGGGCGCCGCGCCCCCCCTTGAATCCCGCTGCCATCCTGTTTCGTTTCGCTTCCGACTCATCCGCCAGAGGATTTCCATGTTGATGCGTTTTTCCCTTCGTTCCGGCGCCCTGGCCGGTGCCTTTGCCTTTGTATTGTCGGCCGCGTTCGCGCCGCTGGCCACGGGCCAGGGCCGAGCCGCCGGCCTGCCCGATTTCACCGAGCTCTATGAACGCAACAGCGCGGCGGTGGTGTCGATCGACGTCACGCAAAAATCGAAGCGCGGCCGTGGTGGCATGCCCGAGCTCTCCGAGGACGATCCGTTCTACGAGTTCTTCCGGCGCTTCGGCCAGGTGCCGCCGCGGCGCGGGCAGGAGCGCGAGCCCGACGCCCAGGCGGTAGGGTCCGGTTTCATCATCGCCAGCGATGGCTTCGTCATCACCAACGCGCACGTCGTTGACGGCGCGGATGAAGTGACCGTCAAGCTCTTCGACAAGCGCGAGTTCAAGGCCAAGGTGCTGGGCGCGGACAAGCGTACCGACATCGCGCTGCTCAAGATCGAAGCCAAGGACCTGCCCAAGGTCAGCATCGGCGACCCGGACAAGCTGAAGGTCGGCGAGTGGGTCGTGGCCATCGGCAAGCCCTTCGGGCTCGACAGCACGATGACGGCCGGCATCGTCAGCGCCAAGGGCCGCGACCTGCCGCAGGAAAACCTGGTGCCGTTCATCCAGACGGACGTCGCGATCAACCCGGGCAATTCCGGCGGTCCGCTCTTCAACATGAAGGGCGATGTCGTCGGCATCAACTCGCTGATCTATTCGCGTACCGGCGGCTACATGGGCCTCGCATTCGCGATTCCGATCGACGTCGCGATGAACACGGTCAACCAGCTGAAGGACAAGGGTCGCGTCACGCGGGGTCGCATCGGCGTGCAGATCCAGCCCGTCAGCAAGGAGGACGCGGCGGCATTCGCGCTCGATTCTCCGCGCGGCGCGCTGGTCAACGGCATCGAAAAGGATGGTCCCGCCGCCAAGGCCGGCGTCGAAGTCGGGGACATCATCCTCAAGGTGGACAGCAAGGACGTGAGGACGTCGCAGGAACTGCCCCGCGTGATCACGATGGTGCGTCCTGGCACCAAGGTCAACCTGACCGTCTGGCGCAAGGGTGTCACCAAGGAAATCGCGGTCACGGTGGCCGAGATCAAGGAAGACGCGGCAGCCCCGCCGAATCGTGGCGGATCGACACCGAAGGAAAAGGCCAAGCCCAACAAGATGGGGCTCATGCTGTCCGACCTTACCGACGAGAAAAAGAAGGAGCTCGACGTCAAGGCCGGCGTGCTGATCGACGACATTGCCCCCAACGTGCGAGGCAATGTGCAGCCAGGCGATGTGATCCTGGCCATTGTCAATCGCGGCGTGTCCACCGAGGTGCGTACCGTGGCGCAATTGAACGACCTGCTGGGGAAAATGGACAAGGGCGCATCCGTCACGCTGCAGTTGAAGCGGGGCGAACAACAGTTCTTCACCACGTTGCGTATCCCGGCCAGCGAGTAACAGAGGCGACGGCGTGAGCGGCGATGCCGCTGGCGCCGGGGTGTGGCGGCGGGGCGTGGGCACAAGGCCCCGTCCGCCACTCGCGCGGCAGGTCAAAATCGGTTAAAATTCAATACTTTCCAGTTCGATCCTCTGGCAGTCGAGGCAATCAGGCAGGTTAGCTGAAGGAGTCCGAACCGCAGCCGCCGGCGAAGTGCCGCGGCGCTTCACGAGGGCACTTGCGGGTGCCCTTGGCATTTCCCCCGCCCCCCTTTTGCGACAAGCCACGTGCGCCATATCCGCAATTTTTCCATCATCGCCCACATCGACCACGGCAAATCCACGCTGGCGGATCGCTTCATCCAGCGCTGTGGAGGGCTCTCCGACCGCGAGATGAGCGAGCAGGTCCTCGACTCGATGGACCTGGAGCGTGAGCGCGGCATCACCATCAAGGCGCAGACGGCCGCGTTGTCGTATCGCGCCAAGGACGGCGAAACCTACGCGCTGAACCTGATCGACACGCCGGGTCACGTCGACTTCGCCTACGAGGTCTCGCGCTCGCTCGCCGCCTGTGAAGGCGCGCTGCTGGTCGTCGATGCGTCGCAGGGTGTGGAGGCCCAGACGGTGGCGAATTGCTATACGGCCATCGAGCAGGGTGTCGAAGTGGTGCCGGTGCTAAACAAGATCGACCTGCCGTCTGCCGATCCGGACCGCGTTATTGCGGAGATCGAGGACATCATCGGCATCGATGCCACCGATGCCGTGCAAGCCAGTGCGAAGAACGGCATCGGCATCGATGACATCCTCGAGGCCATCATTGCCAAGGTGCCGCCGCCGAAGGGCGACCCGACCGCGCCGCTGTCCGCGTTGATCATCGACTCGTGGTTCGACAACTATGTCGGCGTCGTGATGCTGGTACGCGTCATTGACGGCGTGCTAAAGCCCAGGGACAAGATCCTGCTGATGGCCGCCGGCGCCACCTACACCTGTGAGCAGGTCGGCGTGTTCACGCCGAAATCGCTGGCACGCACGCAGCTTTCGGCGGGCGACGTGGGCTTCATCATCGCCGGTATCAAGGAAATCGATGCCGCCAAGGTCGGCGACACGGTCACGCTCGCGGCGCGACCCACGGCGGCGGCGCTGCCCGGCTTCAAGGAAGTCCAGCCGCAGGTCTTCGCGGGGCTCTACCCGGTGGAGACCAACCAGTACGAAGCACTGCGCGATGCGCTCAACAAGTTGAAGTTGAACGATGCGTCGCTGCATTACGAGCCCGAAGTGTCACAGGCGCTGGGCTTCGGCTTCCGCTGCGGCTTCCTCGGCCTGCTGCACATGGACATCGTGCAGGAGCGGCTCGAGCGCGAGTACGACATGGAACTGATCACCACGGCGCCCACGGTGATCTACCAGGTGCTGATGCGTGACGGCACCATTCTCGAGATCGAGAATCCGTCGAAACTTCCCGATCTCTCCCGCGTGGAGGAGATCCGCGAGCCGATCATCACGGCCACCATCCTGATGCCGCAGGAATACGTGGGACCGGTGATCACCCTGTGCACCGACAAGCGCGGCATACAGAAGAACATGCAGTACCTGGGCCGGCAGGTGATGCTGACCTACGAGCTGCCGATGGCCGAGGTGGTCATGGACTTCTTCGACCGGCTGAAGTCGGTGTCCCGCGGCTACGCATCGCTCGACTACGAGTTCAAGGAGTTCCGGGCCGCCGACGTCGTGAAGCTTGACATCCTGATCAACGGCGAGCGCGTGGATGCACTCTCGGTGATGGTGCACCGGTCGGTCTCGATGTACCGGGGCCGCGAAGTGGCAGCAAAGATGCGCTCGCTGATCCCGCGGCAGATGTTCGACGTGGCGGTGCAGGCGTCGATCGGCGCCAACATCATTGCCCGCGAGTCGATCAAGGCCATGCGCAAGAACGTGCTGGCCAAATGCTACGGCGGCGACATTTCGCGCAAACGCAAGCTCTTGGAGAAGCAGAAGGCCGGCAAGAAGCGCATGAAGGCCGTGGGCAGTGTCGAGATCCCGCAGGAAGCCTTCCTCGCCATCCTCCAGGTCGGCGAAAAATAGACGAAACGCCCGGGCGCGGGTTCGAACGGGGGCCGAAAGCAACGGCTACCGTGGCACAATCCGCCGGCCGTCGACCCCGCAACGTGATCGCCCAACGATGAATTTTGCCCTGATCCTGTTTCTGCTGACCCTGGCCACCGGTGTGCTGTGGACCGTTGACCGCGTCTATTTCGCCAAGCGACGGGCGCCCGAAGCGCGCGAGCCGGCGTGGGTCGAGTATGCCGCCAGCTTCTTTCCGGTGCTGCTGATCGTGTTCATCCTGCGCTCCTTCGTGGCCGAGCCGTTCAAGATCCCGTCGTCATCGATGCGCCCGACGCTGGAGGTGGGCGACTTCATCCTGGTCAACAAATTCATCTACGGACTGCGGCTGCCGATCGTCGAGGCCAAGGTCGTGCCGCTGTCCGACCCGCAGCGCGGCGACGTCGTCGTGTTCCGCTATCCGGTCAACCCGACGCAGGACTTCATCAAGCGCGTCGTGGGTGTGGGCGGGGACGTCGTCACCTACAAGGGCAAGAAACTCACGGTGAACGGCGTGCCGCTGCCCGAAAAGGCCGAGGGCACCTACAGCTACCTCGAGAACCTGCGCTTCGAGACGCTGCAGAAATCCATCGAGACCGCCACGGCAGCAGACGGCCCGCATGCCTACACCGTGGGGGTCAACCCGCAGGCCGCGCCGGTCTATCCCCAGAACGTGCGGCCGTTTCCGGGGCGCGAGAATTGCGACTACAATGAGCAGGGCTTCACCTGCAAGATTCCCGCAGGACACTATTTCATGATGGGCGACAATCGCGACAACAGCGATGACAGCCGGTATTGGGGTTTCGTCCCGGACGATCACATCAGGGGCAAGGCCTTTTTCATCTGGTTCAATTGGGACGATATTTCGAATCTTGCGTTCAAACGGATCGGCAGCGGCATCCGTTGAACTCAGGGAAGGACTGAACCATGCATACCACCAAGCGGCAGCGCGGCGTGTCGATGATCGGTTTCCTGTTCGTTTCGGCCGTCGTTGTCACCATTGCGCTTCTGGCTTTCCGGATGATGCCCGCCTATATCGAGTACTTCACAATCCAGAAAGCGCTTGAAGGTGCGCTGGCCGACTCGAACGACCTGACCGTGGCGTCGATCCGCAAGGCGATGGATCGCCGCCTGTCGGCGGACTATGCGGACGCCATCACCGCCAAGGACGTTGATGTCACGAAGAGCGGCAACGTGATTACTGCCGCCGTCAGTTGGGAAAAGAAGCTGCCGGTGGTCAAAAACGTGAGCATCCTGCTCGAATTCGACGCGTCAGCGTCGCGCTAGTCGTCAAGGATGTCCGCGGCCACGGCCTTCAGCCGGCAACTGCGCTATACGTTCCGGGACTTGGCGCTGTTGCGACAGGCGCTTACCCACCGGAGCTTTTCCAGCCTCCACAACGAGCGACTCGAATTCATCGGGGACGCCGTCCTCAACTGCGTGATCGGCATGGCGCTCTACGCGCGCTTCCCGGCATTGCCGGAAGGCGATCTTTCCCGCCTGCGCGCGGCGCTGGTCCGCCAGGAAACGCTGGCCCGCGTCGCGGAGCGCTTGGCGATCGGCGAGGCCATTGAATTGGGCGAAGGAGAGCAACGCAGTGGCGGCGCCAAGCGGCCCTCAATCATGGCGGATGCGCTCGAGGCCGTGTTCGGTGCCGTGATGCTCGACGGCGGCTTCGAGGCGGCGCGCGGCGTGATCGTCGATGCGTATGCCGACGTGCTCGCCGACGCCGATCCGCTGGTGCTGGGCAAGGACGCGAAGACGCGGCTGCAGGAGTGGTTGCAGGCGCGCCGCATGCCGGTACCGGAATACGCGGTGATCGCCACCACCGGCGAAGCCCACCTGCAGCAATTTAGCGTGGAATGCCGGATCGCGGCCCTCGACCTCGTCACGACGGGTGCCGGCGCGTCTCGCCGCGTCGCGGAACAGGTAGCGGCCGAGACCGCCTTCGGACAGATCACGGCCGAGGCCGGGCATGACCACTGAAACCGTGGCAGCGGCGGACTTTCGCTGCGGTCATGTGGCCATCGTCGGCCGTCCCAGCGTCGGCAAGTCCACGCTGCTCAATGCGCTCGTCGGCGAGAAGATCAGCATCACGTCGAAGAAGCCGCAAACGACACGGCACCGGATCATCGGCATTGCCACCAGTGCCACGGCCCAATGCATCTACGTTGATACGCCGGGGTTCCAGACGCGGCATCGCTCGCTCCTCAACCACCGGCTGAACAAGACCGTCCGCGAAAGCCTGGCCGGCGTGGACGTGGTCGTGCTGGTTCTCGATGCGATGCGGATCGTCGCCGCCGACCGCGAAGTGGCGGCGCTGTTGCCTGCCAACCTGCCTGTGCTTGCCGCGGTCAACAAGGTGGACCTGTTGTCGGACAAGGGCGCACTGCTGCCGCGGATGGGCGAGATCGCGCAAATGCGAGCGTTCGAGGCGATCGTGCCGATCTCGGCGGAGAAAGGTACGCAACTGCTGGAACTGCAGGCGGAGATCGACGCGCGGCTGCCGGTCTCCACGCCGCTCTATCCCGCCGACGAGCTGACCGACCGCGACGAACGCTTCCTGGCCTCCGAATTGATTCGCGAAAAGATCTTTCGGCTGCTGGGAGAGGAAATACCCTACGCCACGACGGTCGGCATCGACAGCTTCACGCTCGACGGCACGATGCGCCGGATTCGTGCCACGGTGTACGTCGACCACGCCAGCCAGCGCGCGATCGTGTTGGGCGAAGGCGGCGCGCGGATGAAGGAAATCGCCACCGCCGCGCGCAAGGACATGGAGCGGCTCTTCGACGGCAAGGTCTTCCTCGAAGTGTGGGTCAAGGTGAAGCGCGGGTGGGCCGACACCGACGCGTCGCTGTCACGCTTCGGCTACTGACACCGGTCAACCATGGCCACGCGGGTGCAGGCGCAGCGGCACGACGACGAACCCGCGTTCGTGCTTCATGCCTATCCGTACCGCGAGACTTCGCTGATCGTCGAGGCCTTCACGCAGCGGCACGGTCGCGTGCCGATGGTGGCGCGCGGTGCCAGGCGCCCGCGGTCCGAATTGCGCGGCCTGCTGCAGGCGTTTCAATTGTTGACGCTGTCGTGGGCCGGCGCCAGCGAAATGAAGACGCTGATGAAGGCCGACTGGCGCGGGGGCATGCCGCTGCCTCGCGGTTCGTCGCTGCTGTGCGGCTTCTACCTCAATGAACTTTTGCTGAAACTGCTGCCGCGCGAGGACGCGCATGGCAAACTCTTCGCCGAGTACGAGCAGACGCTGCGCACGCTGGCCGGCGAGACAGCCCCGGCGGCGCAGGCCGCGCTGCTGCGGCGTTTCGAGTTGCGGTTGCTGGCGGAACTTGGCTATGCACTGCCGCTGGCGCACGACGCCGACTCGGGCGCCGCGGTCGACCTGGCCGGGATGTACCATTACGCGCCGGAACGGGGGCCGCGCCTGGCGACGCGCCATGAGGCGCGCGAGCCGGATATGCGGTCGCGCCTCGTGCGCGGCGCCACCTTGATCGCGCTGGCGACCGAGGACTTTTCCGATCCGGACAGCGCGCTCGAAGCCAAGCACCTCATGCGCGATGTGCTGGATCATTACCTCGACACGCGGCACATCTTCAGCCGCCGCGTCGTACGGGATCTGCAAGCCATGGATGGGGAAGGACACGACTCTTGATCGAACTGGGCGTCAACATCGACCACGTCGCCACCGTGCGGCAAGCGCGGCGTACCTACGAACCGGACCCCGTGTGGGCCGCCGTCGAAGCGCATCTGGGCGGCGCCGACGGCATCACCGTGCATCTGCGCGAGGATCGCCGCCACATCCATGACGACGATGTGCGGCGCCTGCGCGAGCTCGTCCACATCAAACTGAACCTTGAAATGGCCGCTACGCCGGAGATGCTGAAGATTGCCTGCCTCCTGAAACCCGAAATGGCGATGCTGGTCCCCGAGGGCCGGCACGAGATCACCACCGAGGGTGGTCTCGATGTTGTCGCGCAGGAAGGGCCGCTGAAGGCCGCGGTCGCGCAGCTCGCGGCTGCCGGCATCATGTCGTCGGTCTTCATCGATGCCGACGTGCGGCAGATCGAGGCCGCGAACCGCATCGGCGCGCGTGTCTGCGAAGTGCACACGGGGCCCTATGCCCACGCGTTCCATGCTAAGGGCCGCGATCCTGAAAGCGCCGCCGTCGTCGCCGAGCTGCAGAAGATCCGCACGGCTGGCGAGGCGATTCGCGCGTTGTCCATGCGCTTTAATGCCGGCCATGCCCTTAACTATTTCAACGTGCAGCCGGTGGCAGCGTTGCCCGGCGTGCGCGAACTGCACATCGGTCACGCCATCGTGTCCCGGGCAATTTTCGTCGGCATGCGCGAAGCGGTGCGGCAGATGAAGGCGTTACTGCGCGAAGCGGCCGTGCGGTCATGAGCCCGCAGGGCCGCCCCAAGGGCGAATTGCCCCGAAGCGCGTCAGCGCGGAGGGTCGTCCATTGAGCCCGGCCGCCATGCCCCGTGGTCCGGTGGTATTAGACGTTGCCGGACTTGTACTGGATGACGCCGACCGCGCGCGGCTGATGCATCCGCTGACGGGCGGCGTGATCCTTTTTTCCCGCAACTTCGGTGATGTCGTCCAGCTGACGGCGCTCACGGCGTCGATCCGCGCGTTACGCACGCCGGCACTGCTGATCGCCGTCGACCACGAAGGGGGACGCGTCCAGCGTTTCCGCGAAGGTTTCACCGCGATCCCGGCGATGCGCACGCTGGGCACGCTCTGGGATCGCGATGTCGCGGCCGCGTCCGTCGAGGCCGAGCGCTTGGGCCACGTCATGGCCACCGAGCTGCGCGCGCATGACGTGGATTTCAGCTTCACTCCGGTGCTCGATCTCGACTTCGGTGGCAGCAGCGTCATCGGCGACCGCGCGTTCCACGGCAACCCCAATGCCGTGGCGCACTTGGCGGCAGCGCTGTGCCGCGGCATGCGCCGCGGCGGTTGCGCCGCGGTGGGCAAGCATTTTCCCGGACACGGGTTCGTTGCCGGTGATTCGCACCACGAGGTTCCGGTCGACGAACGATCGATGGCCGAGATTGCGGCCGACGACCTCATTCCATTCGGCGTGCTGGTCGCGCAGGGTCTGGAAGCCGTCATGCCGGCGCACGTGATCTATCCGGCCGTCGACTCGCTGCCCGCCGGCTACTCGCGCATCTGGCTGCTGGATGTGCTGCGCCAGCGGCTCCATTTCGACGGCATCATCTTCTCCGATGACCTCGGGATGGCCGGTGCTCACACCGCCGGCGACATCGTTGCACGCGCCGATGCGGCGCTGGCAGCGGGCTGCGACATGGTGCTGACCTGCAACGATCATCCGGCTGCGGATGACCTGCTGGCACGCTGGAAACCGGCCCCGCAAGTGGAACTCGCGCGCCGTGCGGAACGCATGACCGGACGTTAGCCGGTCCCGGGGACGTCAGGCCGCGCCGTCGTCGAACAGCGGCGGCGTGCCGGGAAGTCCGCGCACCAATGCGGCCATCGTGCCATCCACCACCAGGGCGGTGGCCGCTTCGATGTCGGGCGCAAGATAACGATCGACCGGCATGGCTGTCGCCTGCCGGCGCAGCCGCGCGAAGGCGGCCTCGAGGTGCGGCGACGTGGTCAGCGGGCGCAGGAAATCGATGCCCTGCGCCGCGGCAAGCAACTCGATGCCGAGGATGTGCGACGTGTTGTCGATCATGGCGCCCAACCGTCGCGCCGCGAACGTGGCCATCGACACGTGGTCTTCCTGGTTGGCCGACGTGGGCAGGCTGTCCACGCTGGCCGGATGGGCCAACGACTTGTTCTCCGATGCCAATGCCGCGGCGGTGACATGCGCAATCATGAAACCCGAGTTGAGACCTGGATCGGCGCACAGAAACGGCGGGAGCCGCGACACGCTGCTGTCGATCAGCATCGCGATGCGGCGTTCGGCGATTGCGCCCACTTCGGCGATCGCCACGGCGATCGCATCGGCCGCCAATGCCACCGGTTCCGCGTGAAAGTTGCCGCCCGACAGTATCTCGCCCTGCGCATCGCTCGCCCCCGCGAAAACCAGCGGGTTGTCGGTGACGGCGTTCGCTTCGCGCAGCAGCACGGCGGTGGCGTGACGCAACTGGTCGAGGCACGCGCCCATCACCTGCGGCTGGCAGCGCAGCGAGTACGGATCCTGCACGCGGTCGTCGTCGACGAGATGCGACAGGCGGATGGCGCTGCCGGCCAGCAATTCGCGGTACGCGGCCGCCACGACAATCTGCCCGGGCTGCCCGCGCAGCGCATGGATGCGCGCGTCGAAGGGCGCATCGCTGCCGCGCGCCGCATCGACTGTCAACGCCCCGATCACCAGCGCTGCTGCGAATACGGTTTCGAAGCGCAGCAGCGCATCGAGCGCCAGCGCCGTGGACACCTGCGTGCCGTTGATCAGGGCCAGCCCTTCCTTGGCCTCGAGCACCAGGGGCGCAATACCCGCGGCCTGCAACACCGGCAACGCCGGTACGCGTTGCCCCGCGACATTCACTTCGCCTTCGCCACAGAGTGCGAGCGTCAGGTGCGCCAACGGTGCCAGATCGCCGGAGGCACCGACGGACCCTTGCGCCGGGATCCACGGCACGATGCCGGCGTTGTGAACCGCCAGCAGTGTGTCGATGATCACCGGCCGCACGCCGGAGTATCCGCGCGCCAGGCTCCCGGCCTTGGTTGCCAGCAGCACCCGCACCACGCGCGCGGCTAGTGGTGCGCCAACGCCCACCGCGTGCGAACGAATGAGATTGCGTTGCAACGCGGCGAGGTCCGCCGCCGCGATGCGGGTGCTCGCAAGTTTGCCGAAGCCGGTATTGACGCCATACACGGGCGCGGCACCCGCCGCCGCCGTGCGCACCACGGCAGCGCTGCGCTCGATGGTGCCTTGGGACGCGGGGTCGACTGCCAGCGTCTCGCCGCCGCGATGAATCCGCAGCAGCGATGCCATCGGCAGCGCGCCGGGACGAAGCGTGAGCGTCGTGGCGTCAGCGGCCATGCGGCCAGCGCCCGCCCAGGCGGCGCGTGAGTTCTTCCGCGCCATGCGCGACCAGCGGGCCCAGTTGCTTGATCCGATCGTCAGGCAGGCGGGACGACGGGCCGGCCAGCGACAGCGCGCCCAGCGTCTCGGCGTGCTCGTCGTAGATGGGCGAGGCCACGCAGCGGGTGCCGGGCAGGTGTTCCTCGTCGTCGAACGAGTAGCCGCGCTGGCGGATCACGCGAATGCTGGCCCACATTGTCTCGGGCGAGGTGATCGTGTTGTTGGTGATGCGCGGCAGCCCCTTGACCTTCATGATCGCGTCGATCTGCTCGTCGGGCAGTGCCGCGAAGATGGCCTTGCCCACGCCCGACGCATGCAGAGGCACGCGGCTGCCCAGCTTGACGATCGTACGCATCGTCTCGCGGCACTGCACCTGGTCGATGAACACCGCTTCCGTGCCGTCGATAATGCCGAGGTTGGCGGTTTCGCCGGATTGCTCCATCAGGCGCCGCAAGTACGGATGGCTTTGCGCGACAAAGTCTCGATTGGCGAGGAAACTCGAGCCGACGGTGAAGGCATGCAGGCCCACATACCAACGGCCAAGCTCGCCGCCCTGATAGACGTAGCCCATCTTCTCCAGCGTGGCCAGCAGCCGGTGGGCCGTCGATGGCGCCAGC
>JBBQEY010000065.1:0-14957 GCA_038321425.1 Burkholderiales bacterium
GCGGCAGTTCGTCATCGGCCGCACGATCGAGGAGGCGCTCGCCAATGCACGCGAACGCGAGGCCCGCGGCTACCGGTTCTCCTTCGACATGCTGGGCGAGGCCGCGCTGACGGCCGCCGATGCCGATCGCTATCACGCGGCTTACGTACATGCCATCCATGCGATCGGTACCGCTGCTGCTGGCGCGGGTGCGATCAATGGCCCGGGTATCTCGATCAAGCTCTCCGCGCTGCATCCGCGCTACACGGCGCTGCAGCGCACGCGCGTCATGCAGGAGTTGCTGCCTCGCGTCGCCGCGCTGGCTGCGCTCGCCCGCAGTTACCGGATCGGCTTCAACATCGATGCGGAGGAAGCGGACCGGCTCGAACTCTCGCTCGACATCTTCGCAGCGCTGGCCGCCGACCCTGCGTTGGCAGCGTGGGACGGCCTCGGCTTTGTCGTGCAGGCCTACCAGCGCCGCGCGCGCGACGTGATCGACTGGGTCGTGGCGCTGGCGCGCCTCCACCATCGCCGGCTGATGGTGCGGCTCGTCAAGGGCGCCTACTGGGACACCGAGATCAAGCGCGCGCAGGTGGATGGCCTTGCCGACTATCCAGTGTTCACGCGCAAGGTGCACACCGATGTCAGCTACCTCGCCTGCGCGCGCGCGATGCTGGCCGCCCCCGACGCCATCTATCCGCAGTTCGCGAGCCACAATGCGTTCACGATCGCGGCGATCCACACGCTGGCTGGCGACGCCGGCTACGAATTCCAGTGCCTGCATGGCATGGGCGAATCGGTGTACGACCAGATCGTCGGCGCCCCCGTACTGCACCGGCCCTGCCGCATCTATGCACCGGTGGGCTCGCACGAGACCCTGCTGGCCTACCTCGTCCGCCGGCTGCTGGAAAACGGCGCCAATTCCTCGTTCGTCAACCGGATCGTCGATCCGGCCGTCGACATCGCGGACCTCGTGCACGACCACGTGGCCCGCGCGCACGTCACGGGCGGCACCCCGCATCCACGGATCCCGCTGCCGCCGGACCTCTTCACCGACCGGCGCAATTCACGCGGCATGGACTGCGCCGACGACGCGGTCCTGGCCGCGCTGTCGCGCGCCGTCAATGCGCCGCAGGCCGTGCAGCTGGTGGCGCCAATGTTGGCTGTTCCGCTGCCGGCCGATGCGCGTGAAGAAATCACAATCCGCAATCCAGCCGACCATGCCGATATCGTCGGCATCGTGACGGCGGCAGGCGTCGCGGATGCCGCGTCGGCGGTGACGGCGGCGGTGGCCAGTGGATGGGCGTCGATTCCGGCGAGCGAACGCGCCGGTGCGCTGGAACGCGCAGCCGACGCGCTGGAGACCGAGCGCCTCGCCTTCATCGCGCTGCTGGTCCGCGAAGCCGGGAAAACGATGCCCAACGCGTTGGGCGAAGTGCGCGAAGCGGTGGACTTCTGCCGCTACTACGCGGAACAGACCCGGCGCGAACTCGGCGCTAGCGCGGGGCTGGGGCCGATCGTGTGCATCGCGCCGTGGAATTTTCCGCTCGCCATCTTCATGGGCCAGGTCGTGGCGGCGCTCGCGGCGGGGAATCCGGTGCTGGCGAAGCCGGCCGAGCAGACGCCCAGCCTCGCCGCTGCCGTGGTGAACCTGCTGCATCGCGCCGGAATCCCGGTGGACGCCTTGCAACTGCTGCCGGGCCGTGGCGAGGTCGTCGGCGCCGCGCTCGTCGCCGATCCGCGCATTGCCGGCGTGCTGTTCACGGGCTCCACCGCGGTGGCGCAATCGATCAACCGCACGCTGGCACCGCGTGACGACGCACCGCTACTGGTCGCCGAGACGGGCGGCATCAACGCGATGATCGTCGACAGTTCGTCGCTACCCGAACAGGTGGTGCAGGACGCGCTGGCATCGGCCTTCGACAGCGCCGGCCAGCGGTGTTCCGCGCTGCGACTGCTGTGCGTGCAGGACGACATCGCGGATACCGTGCTGCCGATGCTGCGCGGTGCGATGGACGAACTGGCGGTGGGCGACCCGCGCTGCCTCGAAACCGACATGGGTCCCGTGATCGACGCCGAGGCGCAGGCGGCACTGGCAGCGCATGTCGGGCGAATGCGCGCAGCAGGGGCCACCATTCATCAACGCACGTTGCCCGCTTCAGGCCCCGCCGGCACCTGGTTTCCGCCCACGTTGATCGAACTCGCGGATCCCGCGCAACTGATACAAGAGGTCTTCGGGCCGGTATTGCATGTCGTGCGCTACCGCGAGGACAACCTGGACGAACTGATCCGCGCCATCAATGCGCCGGGCTATGGTCTTACCCATGGTATAGAGACCCGCATCGACGAAACGGTGGCGTTCATCGGCGCGCGGGTCCGCGCCGGCAATGTCTACGTCAATCGCAACATCGTCGGCGCCGTCGTCGGCGTGCAACCATTTGGCGGCGATGGATTGTCGGGAACCGGCCCCAAGGCCGGCGGCCCGCACTACCTGCGACGGCTGGTGCGCGGCGGCGACGCCATCACCGCCGCCGCGATGGGTTCGGCCCAGGCGTTGCCTGCCCCCACCGGCGAGACGAATACGCTGGCGCTGCTGCCGCGCGGCCGCGTCGCCTGTATCGCCTCCGACTTCCCTGCACTCGAGGCGCAGGTGCAACTTGCGCTGTCGTTTCGCAACACGGTGCTGCTGCCGGCATCGCCGCCGGGGCAACTCGTTGCCGCGCGTCAAGGTGCCCGATGTGAGATCGCCGCGGACCCTCTGGCGATGCACCCCGACGCTGTGCTGTTCGAAGGTTCCACCCGCGATGCCCGCGCAATCCGACTGCGCTTGGCCGCGCTGGACGGCCCGCTGGTGCCGCTGATCGTTGCACGAAATGGCGTCTACGACACGGCACGGCTCGTCTGCGAGCGCACGCTGACGATCAACACCACCGCCTCCGGCGGCAACGCTTCATTGCTGTCCCTCACCGAGACCACGCTTTGAAAGAACTCGACGCCATCGATGTCGCGATTCTCGACGCGCTGCAACGCGACGGTCGGCTTCCCAACGTCGCGCTGGCGAAGGAAGTGGGACTGAGCCCCACGCCCTGCGCCGAACGGGTCAAGGCATTGGCAGCCGCCGGCATCATCGACGGCTACCACGTGCATGTCAGTGCCGAGGCGCTGGGGTTGGGGCTCCTCGTCTTCATCGAGATCGCGATCGACCGCACATCCGAAGATGCCTTCGGCCATTTCCGCGCCGCGATGCTGGCGATCGCTGAAGTGGAGGAATGTCACATGGTGGCCGGCGGCTTCGATTACCTTCTGAAGGTGCGCGTGCCCGACATGGGCGCCTACCGTCGTTTCCTGGGCGACGTGCTCTCCAAGGTGTCCGGCATTCGCGAGACGCACACCTACGCGGTGATGGAGTGCGTCAAGGACGCGCGCGGCATCGACCTGTCGCATCTGCGCATGGGGTCGGGGTCGGGTTCGAATTGATCGCCCATCGCAAAAAAGGAGCCTGGCCCCTTTTTTGTCTCTACGAGATCGCGGCCGCCGACTTCGCCCGTTCGCGCAGCAGGAACTTCTGGATCTTGCCGGTGGAGGTCTTCGGCAGCACGTCGAAGACCACCTTCTTCGGCACCTTGAAGCGCGCGAGCAATCCGCGGCAATGCGCGATGATCTCGTCCTCCGTCGCGACCGCACCTGGTTTCAATTCGATGAACGCGCACGGTGTCTCGCCCCACTTGGCATCAGGCTGCGCGACCACGGCGGCAGACACTACGGCAGGATGGCGATACAGAGCGTCCTCCACCTCCAGTGAACTGATGTTCTCGCCGCCCGAGATGATCACGTCCTTGCTGCGGTCCTTGATCTTCACGTAGCCGTCCGGTTGCAGCACCGCCAGGTCGCCCGAATGGAACCACCCGCCGGCGAAGGCTTCCGCTGTCGCCGCCGGATTCTTGAGGTACCCCTTCATCGTGATGTTGCCGCGGAACATGATCTCGCCCATCGTCTCGCCGTCGGCAGGCACCTCGCGCATTGTCTTGGGGTCCATCACGGTCATGCCTTCCTGCATCGTGTTGCGCACGCCCTGCCGGCCGTTGCGCTCGGTGCGCGCACTGATATCCAGCGTCGCCCACGCATCCTGTTTGGCACAGATCGTCGCCGGGCCGTAGGTCTCCGTCAGGCCATAGACGTGCGTGATGTCGAATCCCAGGCGCTCCATCCCCTCGATCATGGCCGCAGGCGGCGCCGCGGCTGCCACCAGCCCGGACACGCGATGCGTGATGCCCTCTTTCATGGCGTCCGGCGCATTGATCAGCAGCGAGTGCACGATCGGCGCGCCGCAATAGTGGGTGATGCCATGGGTGCGGATCGCGTCGAAGATGGCGGCGGCCTCGACCCTGCGCAGGCATACGCTGGTGCCGGCATTGGCGGCGATCGTCCACGCAAAGCACCAGCCGTTGCAGTGGAAGAGTGGCAGCGTCCACAGGTAGACGGAATGCCGCGGCATGCCCCAGTCAACGATGTTGGCGATGGCATTGAGGTACGCGCCGCGATGGTGGTACACGACGCCCTTGGGATTGCCGGTGGTGCCGGACGTGTAGTTGAGCGAGATCGCGTCCCATTCGTCGTCCGGCGGCTGCCAGGCATACGTGGGATCGCCTTCGGCCAGCAGCGCCTCGTAATCGCGCTCGCCCAGCAACTCGCCACCCGGACCCAGCACGTCGACGATGTCGATCACCAGGGGCCGGCGCTTCACCAGCGCCAGCGCCGCCTTCATCACCGGGGAGAACTCGGTGTCGGTCAGCAACACCCGCGCTTCACCGTGATCGAGCATGAACGCCAGCGCCTCGGCATCGAGCCGCGTGTTGAGCGTATTGAGCACCGCCCCCATCATCGGCACGCCGAAATGGGCCTCGATCATCTCCGGCGTGTTGGCCAGCATCGCGGCCACCGTGTCGCCGCGCCCGACGCCACGCCGTTCGAGTGCGCTGGCCAGCCGGCGGGAACGCTCGTCGCAGTCGCGCCACGTCGTGCGTCGGTCACCGTGGATGATGGCAATGCGTTCGGGCCAGATACTCGCCGTGCGCGCCAGCAGCGACAGCGGCGTGAGCGGCGCGAAATTGGCATGATTGCGGTCAAGCCCCTCGGCAAATGCATTCATGGCGATTTCCTCCGGAACTTCTTCTGGTGTGGGTCATCCTAGCAAATGAGGGTTCGTCTGCTTGTTCTTCGGTGCCGATTTCGCTACCCTCGCCGCAACCTTCCATCTTCCTGCAGCCATGGGTCATCGTCTTTCCAAGATCGTCACGCGCACCGGTGATGCCGGGACCACCGGCCTCGGCGATGGCTCGCGCGTGGCCAAGGATTCGCCGCGCATCGAAGCCATTGGCTCGGTCGACGAGTTGAATTCGACCATCGGCCTCTTGCTGACCGAGCCGCTGCCGCCCGACATCGCCTCCACGATGCTCACCGTGCAGCACGATCTCTTCGACCTGGGCGGCGAACTGTCGATCCCGGGCGCGGCGATGGTCACGCCCGAGCAGATCGACTTCCTCGAAGCCGCAGTCGAACGCCTCAACGCGGCGCTGCCGCCGTTGAAGGAATTCATCCTGCCCGGCGGCACGCGGGCCGCGGCGCTGGCGCATGTGGCACGCACCGTGTGCCGCCGCGCCGAGCGCGCGCTGATTCGAGCGGCCGAACACGGTGCCGTCACCGACCATGCGCGGGTGTATTTGAACCGCCTGTCGGATCTGTTGTTCGTGCTGGCGCGCGCGGTCAACCGCGCGGCCGATACCCCTGACGTGCTATGGCAAAAGGGCCGCGCGCGCGGCTGATTCACCGTGGCAGTCGCCCCTCCCACCGAGAAAAGCCTGCGCCTTGCGACGCTGCTCATGCGGATCGCGCTGGGCGACCAGGCGGCCTTCGGGGAGTTCTATGAAAAGACGTCATCGCATCTATACGGCGTTGCGCTGCGTATCTTGCGAGACCCGTCGGCTGCCGAGGAAATCCTGCAGGAGGCCTACGTCAATGTCTGGCACCACGCCGGCTCCTATGAAGCCGCCAAGAGCCAGCCGCTGACGTGGCTGACCACGATTGTCCGCAATCGTTGCCTTGATCAGTTGCGCCGGCGGGAACTTGATACGGTCACGCTTACCAACGACGACGACGATGACGCCCCTGCCTACGATCCGCCCTCCGATGCGCCGTCGCCTGCCACCATGCTGATGGCGGGTGCAGAGGCCCGCTCGGTCCGCGACTGCGTCGACACGCTCGACGCCGGGCCCAAGCAGGCCATCGCCCTCGCCTTCTATCACGGCCTGTCGCACTCCGAACTGGCTCTGCAGCTCCGCGAACCGCTCGGGACCGTCAAGTCCTGGGTCCGCCGCGGCCTTGAGAAGCTGAAGACCTGCCTCGACCGCGCTGGATACGCCCGCTCCGAATGAATCTCTCCCGCCCCGACCGTCCGCAACGCCTCGACCTGCTCGCCGCACAGCACGCGCTGGGCACGCTGCCGGCGCGCGCCCGGATGCGACTGGCGCGGATGGCGCAGACCGACACCGTCGTGGCCGGTGCCATCCGCAGCTGGGAGCAGCGCCTGTCCCCGCTGGCCGAGGGCGGGCCGCCCATCACCCCGTCGCCGCGCCTATGGAAGGTCATTGCGCTGCGGCTGGGCCTCGAACCTGTACGCGCCGCGGCGCCCGCCCTGTGGTGGAACCGGGTCGCATTCTGGCGTGGCCTGGCGCTGGCCGGCTTCGTGGCTGCTTTCGCGCTGGGCATCACACTGCTGGCACCGACGCCCCAAGTCCCGGAGCAGGCCATCGTCGCGGTGCTTGCCGGCCAGGACGCCAAGCCCGCGCTGATCGCCTCCATCGGCCGCGCCGACCGCATCCTGACCGTGAAGGCCGTCGATGCCGCCGTGGTTCCGCCGGACAAGGCGCTGGAATTGTGGATGCTGCCCGACGGCCAGCCGCCGCGCTCCCTTGGCGTGCTGCCGCGCGGCGCGGTGGCCCGGATCACGCTACCCAACGTCCCGGAAATCGCCTTCGCCAACGTCCCGGCGCTGGCCGTCAGCCTGGAAGCGGCCGGTGGCTCCACGACCGGCGCACCGCAAGGCCCGGTGCTCTACTCCGGCAAACTCGAGCGCATGTACTGAACGCCTTGGCCCCTCGGCGATGGGATGGCGGACGGCCCGCACCCGCGCGTCAATGGCGCCTTGACCTTTGAAGGTCGGATGCATCCCTCGCCATGAAAATCCCCAAACGCCTGCAACCGCTGCTCGAGGACGGACTGATCGACAGCGTCGTCCGTCAATTGATGAGCGGCAAGGAGGCCATGGTCTTCGTCGTCCGCAGCGGCGACGAGACGCGTTGCGCCAAGGTCTACAAGGAAGCGAACAAGCGCGCGTTCCGGCAGGCGGTGGACTACACGGAAAATCGCAAGACCAAGAACACGCGGCAGGCGCGCGCCATGGCCAAGGGCACGCGCTTTGGGCGGAAGTCCCAGGAAGCGGCGTGGCAGAGTGCCGAGGTCGATGCGCTGTACCGGCTGGCCGCAGCAGGCGTGCGGGTGCCGAAGCCCTACAACTTTCACGAAGGCGTGTTGCTGATGGAACTGGTGGCCGATGAATTCGGCGAAGCGGCGCCACGCCTCAACGACCTCGACTTCACGCCGGAACTGGCGCGCGCGCACCACCAGAGCCTGATCCGCGAAGTGGTACGGATGCTGTGCGCCGGCGTCATTCACGGCGACCTCTCCGAATTCAACATCCTGGTCGGCGCCGACGGCCCGGTGATCATCGACCTGCCGCAGGCGGTCGATGCGGCCGGCAACAACCACGCGGCACGGATGCTGGAGCGCGACGTCGCCAACCTGCGCAACTATTTCGGCCGCTTCGCGCCCGAACTGCTGGCCACGAACTATGGCAAGGAAATCTGGGCGCTGTACGAGGCTGGCGCGCTGTTGCCGGATACGCCGCTCACCGGGCAATTCACACGCATCGAGAAGGCGGTGGACCTGGAAGCCGTGATGCAGGAGATCGAGGACGCGCGCTTCGAGGATGCCGCGCGCAAACTGCGGATGCAGGACACGAACTGACGCGCCATTCCTGCGCGCGCCATTGCGTCTACGGAATCGCGCAGAACACGTTGCCTTCCAGCAACCAGCCGCGGCCCGTCAGCACCCGCACCTCGCTGCGGCTCGTCACATACCGGTGGCCCGCCTGCCCGCCCATGCCGTTGTTGTAGAGCCGCGTCACGGGGATGCGATCCGCCCCGCATGCGCCGCCCACAGGCACGTCGGCGTTGAACGCCAGGGACTCGAAGGTCCACATCCTGTCGCCCCGGACCTTCGCGCATTCCGCCGGGTCGATCGTGTAGAAGTGCGAGTTGGGGCCGATGCCCGGCGTCCCGAAGAACCGGCACGCCGCGAGGCCACGCGCATCGCCGGCCGGACGGACCTTGAAATTGAACGTCGTTCGCGACCAGCCGGGAACGACGACGCCGGCGTCGAGCATCGCCGCTTCGTCGCTTTCGGCCGTGATGAAATAGTGGTCGAGCGCGTCGTTGTGAAATTCGACGGCGATCCGCTCGCCGGTTTGTGCGGCCGTGGGCGCCATGTAGTCGATGCGCAGCACATCGTCTCCGCCACCGGCCACCGAAGTCATCGTCGCGCTGGTGGCGCGCGTGGGCGCATCACCCGAAAGCTGCCCGGCCAGAAATACCAGCGACCACGTGAAGATGTCGGGCTGGAACGCCGTCGCGAAGCCGTGCTCCACGCCGGTCAGCGCCACGAGCTGGCGCGTGGAGTTAAGCCGTTCGAAGCCCTGCTCCGTGGCGCCGATCGGCGCCGTCGTGTCCGCGGTGCCGCTGATCGCGAGGAAGGGCAACGTGACGCCCTTGAGACCGTTGTTGTCGCGGCCGAACGCCGGGAAAACCTCGATCCCGAAATAGGGCACGTAGCCTACGGCCGCCGTGAGCCGGGGATCGACCGTGACCTGCTTCGACGACTGTCCCAACGTCGTAGTGAGTTGCGCGCCGCCCATCAACAGCAACGATTGGCCGCCCAGGCTGGCGCCGAACCCTCCCACGCGCGATGGATCGACGTGCGCCGCGAAGTGCGGATGCGCCAGCACGGCGTCGAGCGCACGGGACAGCGACAGCGGCCGCACCGCCTGCATCGCGACGAAATCCTTGATGTTCAGCAGCGCGTAGAATTGGTCCTCGAAATTCTCGAGCTTCACGTTCGCATAGCGGCCGTCGCCGTGGAACGGCGCCACGACGACATAGCCCCAGCTGGCGAAGATGCGCAGCGCGCTGATGTAATCGTCCGAGATGGGGCTGCCGACCAGGCCGTGCGAGAAGAGCAACAATGGATACTTGGCGGTGGCATCGGCGAAGACCGGGGTCTCCGCACCGCGTTGCATGTGCGGCACCACCGCGCCGGTGGGCAACGGATAGTCGGCGCGGGGATTGGCGGCGGTCGTCGGATAGCACACCAGCACGACGTAGGGCCGCGACTGCGCAGCGTAGCCGCCGTAGAGTGCGCCATCGTCTGGGATCGGCAGGTTCACGACCAGTGCGTTGGCGGGGTCCGCCAACAAGTCCGTGATGTAGCGCGACGTACCGCTGTCGGGTTTGCCTTCCCAGAAATCCTGGGCCGATTGGCCGGCGGGCACGCGCGAGAAATCCTGCGCGATGTTGTTGCAGCCGACCGCATTGGGGCCGGGCGGCAACGGGGCGATGGCCGTGGCGAAGGCCACGGGCGCGGCCAGCGCGGCGATCAACGCCGAGATGCGCGCGATTTGAACCGTCAACGACGGCGTGGACAGGCAACGTTTCATCGGGCTGCTCCTTGCTCAGGACCCGAGACTACTACGCCAATCGAGGTGCCTCTTCTTACCGAACCGGGAGAGCCGGCGGCGCTCAGCGCGACGGCAGCGGCTTTAATCGAAAGCCATCGGGCTGGTCTTCCATTTCCCAGCCCGCGATGGCAAGTTCGCCGCGCAACCGGTCGGCCTCGGCCCACTGCTTGGTCTTGCGCGCCAGTGCGCGGGCGTCGGCCAGCACCTGTACCTCAGCGGGGATCGTCGCCACCTTGGGCACCCACGTGGCGAGACGGAAGCCCAGCACGTCGTCGAAACGGAGCAGCGTCGCGCGCTTCACCGCAGGCGGCAATCCACCGCGCAGCACGTCCCATGCGACCGCCAGCCCGCGCGGGAGGTTGAGGTCGTCATTGATCTCCGCGGTAAAGCGCGCCATCGCGTCTGCATCGGGCGCGATGTCTGCTTGCTCCGGCAACGCGTGTACGCCATTGCGCATCCGGTCGAGCGCCGTGGCCGCGGCATCCATCGCCTCCCACGAAAAACTCATCTGCGTGCGGTAATGCGCGGTGAGGCACAGGTAACGATAGACCAGCGGATCGTAGCCGCGCTCCAGCAGCGATTGCACGCGCAGGAACTCACCGGCCGATTTCGCCATCTTGCTGTCGTTGAGCAGCAGAAAGTAGCCGTGCATCCAGTAATTGGCGAGACGCGTGCCCACCCGCGCCTGCGTCTGCGCGATTTCGTTCGTGTGGTGCACGGGGATGTGATCCTCGCCGCCGCAATGGATGTCGAAATAGTCGCCGAGATACCTCTGCGCCATGGCCGAACACTCGATGTGCCAGCCCGGGAAGCCACGCCCCCACGGACTGTCCCATTCCATCTGCCGTTGCTCGCCCACGGGGGAAATCTTCCACAGCGCGAAATCCGTCGGATTGCGCTTTTCGCCCACCTCGATGCGCTTGCCCGCTTCCAGCCCGTGGATGTCGAGGCGCGCGAGATAGCCGTAGTCGGGTTGCTTCGCGGTGTCGAAGTAGACGCCGTCGGCGGTCACATACGCGAATCCGTTGGCCTCGATGTCCTGGATGAAGGCGATCTGTTCGGCGATGTGATCGGTGGCCTTGCACAGGATCGTCGCGTCCTCGATGTTGAGGCGCGCCAGGTTCTCGAGGAAGTCGTCGGTGTATAGCTGCGCAATTTCCCACGCCGACTTGCCAGTGCGGCGCGCACCCTTCTCCATCTTGTCTTCACCGGTATCGGCGTCGGAGGTGAGGTGCCCAACATCGGTGATGTTCATCACGTGCCGTACTTCGTGACCATTCCACCGCAGCACGCGCTTCAACACATCCTCGAACAGAAACGTGCGGAAGTTGCCGATGTGCTGGTAGTCGTACACCGTCGGGCCGCACGTGTAGAGCCCCACCGGCGCAGCGGGAACCAGCGGCGTGAACGGGCGCAGCGTGCGCGTGAAGTTGTCGTAGAGCGCGAGTGGTGCGGACATCACGGTATCCTTGCCGAAATGAAAAAGCCGCCGGGTTCGACACCGGCGGCTTTGCGGACCAAGTGGCGGTCTTCAGGCGCGCGGGCACCACCCGGGGACGTCAGGCAGACAACAGCACGCGGACCGTTGGGTGAACACCATGTCCGGGATGGTATGCCAGCCGGGCCTAACCGGCAAGGCCGACGCCCTCGCCCCCAAGGTAGAATTCGCCGCGCGCATCCGCATTCGCGCATACCCCCTGCCCATGCTCGCCTCCCTTCCCCGCAGCGCCTGGTGGCTGATCGCGCTCCTCGCCACGCTGATCTGGTTTGCGGGTCTCGATTCGCGCCGGCTGCAGCATCCGGATGAAGGCCGCTATGCCGAGATCGCCCGCGAGATGGCGGTCAGCGGCGACTTCGTCACGCCGCGCTTGAACGACCTCAAGTACTTCGAGAAGCCGCCGCTGCAGTACTGGGCCGGCGCGATCACGTTCAAGGTGTTCGGCGTCGACGAGTGGACTGCGCGCTTCCCCGCGGCGCTGGCGGGATTGCTTGCGGTGCTGGTCGTGGGATTCACGGGTGCGCGGCTCGCCGGTGCCACGGCGGGCGCCTACGCGGCACTGGCACTGCTGGGATGCCTCTGGCACGCGGGGCTCGCGCACTTCCTGACGCTCGATGCGGTGCTGAACCTGTGGTTGGCGGTCGCGCTGTGCGGCTTCCTGCTGGCGCAGCGCGGCGGACTTGCACCGGCGACGCAGCGCCACTGGATGTGGGTGGCCTATGTGGGCGCCGCCGGGGCAGCGCTGAGCAAGGGGCTCGTCGCGCTGGTGATTCCCGGTGCCACGCTGGTGCTCTATTCGCTGATCACCCGCGACGGCGGTCCGTGGCGCCGGCTTCACATCGTCTCCGGAACGCTAATATTCCTGGTGCTCACCGTGCCTTGGGTGGTGCTGGTCGCGAAGGCGAACCCGGAGTTCCTCCGCTTCTTCTTCATCCGCGAACACTTCGAGCGCTTTCTCGGGGAATCGCACAACCGCACCGGCGAATGGTGGTACTTCGTGCCGTGGTTCGTCCTCGGCATCATGCCGTGGCTCTTGGTCTGGCTGGTGACGCTGCCGCGCAGCTGGCGCGACGCGGCCGTGGCCGCCAACGGTTTTTCATGGGCACGCTTCTGCATCGTGTGGGCCGCGTTCATCATGGTCTTCTTCAGCATGTCGGGCTCGAAACTGCCTTCGTACATCCTGCCGATGTTTCCGGCGCTCGCGCTGGTCCTGGGTTTCGAGATGACGCGGCTGTCCACGCGCGCACTGGCGTGGATTGCGACACCACTGGCCGTGGGTGCCACCGTGCTTCTCATCGCGTGGCTGGTCGGCTATCCGCGACTCGTGGCCCATCTGGCTGATGCAAGCACGCCGGCCGCCATCCACGAGGAGTTCGGTCCGTGGATCGGCGCCACGTTCGCCACATTCGCCGCGGGCGGCATGCTGGCGTTCGTGCTGTTCCGTCGTGGCACCGCGCCGGCCAAGACGTGGGGCATCGTCACGCTGGCGCTGTGCACGCTGCTGGCGTTGCAACTGGCCTTCGCTGGCCACAATGCGTTCCGCCATGTGCGCTCGTCGTGGGACATCCTGGCCGCGGCGCAACGCGCCAATGGGGGCCCCTTCGACCCGGCGGTCCCGGTGTACCAGATCGGCAGCTACGACCAGACACTGCCGTTCTATCTGCAACGTCCGACACCGCTGGTCGAGTATCGCGACGAGATGACGCTGGGGTTGCTCGCCGAACCGCACAAGGGCTGGCACGAGTTCCAGTGGATCCCCGCCTGGCAGGCCGCACCGCAGGCCTACGCAATGATGCACCACGACACCGCAGCAGCCCTGGTCGCCAAGGGCGTGCCGATGCGCGTGCTGGCGACCGACCCGCGCCGCACCTTCGTGGCCCGGCGCTGATCTTCGATACCATAGCGCCATGACGTCGACCGCCTTTGCCTTCCTGCTGACCGGCGTGCTGCTCAACGCGGGCGCCCAACTGCTGCTCAAGGCCGGCACCAATGTGCTGGGCGTGATCACACTGACGCGCGAGAACTGGTTCGACACGTTCTGGCGGATGGGCACGCAGGGCTTCTTCGTGGCGGGCGTCGTGTGCTACATGATCAGCCTCGTGGTCTGGATCATGGGCCTTTCACGCGTGCCGGTTTCCGTGGCCTACCCCATGCTCTCGCTCGGCTACATCATCAACGCCGTGGCAGCGCATTACCTCTTCGGTGAGGCCGTGTCCGTCACCCGCTGGCTTGGCATCGGCTTCATCGTGCTGGGGGTATGGCTCGTGGCGCGCGCCTGATGCCGCCCGCCATCGCGCCACCGGCGTACCTGCCCTTCGCCCGCCCGACGCTCGACGATGCCACCGTGGCCGACGTCGGCGCCGTGCTGCGATCCGGCTGGCTGACGAGCGGCCCCAAGGTGAAGGCCTTCGAAGCGACGCTCTCTTTGCATGTCGGTGGCCGCCCGGTGCGCGTCGTGTCATCCGCCACCGCAGCACTCGAACTCGCGCTGAACGTGGCGGGCATCGGCCCGGGCGACGAGGTGATCACGCCGGCGATGACGTTCTTCGCTGCGCCCAACATGATCGTCAAGGTCGGCGCCACGCCGGTATTCGTCGACGTCGATCCCGGCACGCGCAACCTCGACCTCGACGCCGTGGCAGCGCGCATCACGCATCGCACGCGAGCCATCATGCCCACGCACTTCGCCGGCCTGCCGTGTGCCATGGACGCGTTGTACGTATTGGCAAAGGAGCACAAGCTGCGCGTGATCGAGGATGCGGCGCTGGCCATAGGTTCGTCGTGGCGCGGCCGTCCGATCGGCAGTTTCGGCGACCTGGTGGTCTTCAGTTTCCATCCGAACAAGAACATGACGACCATCGAAGGCGGAGCGCTGGTCGTCAACGATGTGCGCGAGGCGGTCGAACTGGAGATGCTGCGGTTCCACGGCATCCGCCGGCTAGCTGACGGCACGCGCGACGTCATGGTCGCCGGGGGCAAGTTCAACCTGCCGGACGTCAACGCTGCAGTAGGCCTGCGCCAACTCGAGCAGTTGCCCGCATTCAACGCACGGCGGCGCGCGCTAGTGGCGCGGTACTTTGCCAACTTCCGTACCGATCCCGCCTGCGAGCTGCCGCACTTAGGCTATGCCGGCGACGAGGCCGGCCACAGCTGGAACATGTTTGCGCCGTTGCTGCCGCTCGACGCGATCACGCTCACCCGGCAGGCGTTCCGTGAAGCGATGGAAGCCCGCGGCATCGGTACTGGCGTGTCCTATGAAGCGGCGCACCTCGCCTCGGCTTTCCGGCGCTTCGGCTATCATCGCGGCGACCTGCCGCACACCGAACATATCGCCGAGCGCACCTTGACGCTACCGCTCTTCCCGACGATGACCGACGCCGACGTCGACCGTGTCTGCGCCGCGTGCGCCGAAATCCTGGCCGCGCACAAGCGGTAGCCTCCGCGATGGCCACGCCCGAACTCTCCGTCGTCATCCCCGTCTATAACGAGGCTGAAGGCCTGGCCGCGCTGTTCGCGCGGCTGTACCCGGCGCTGGATGCGTTGCAAGTGCCGTATGAGGTGATCTTTGTCAACGACGGCAGCCGCGACCGTTCGGCCGCGATGCTGAAGGACCAGTTTGCCGCGCGCCCGGAT
>JBBQEY010000066.1:0-14720 GCA_038321425.1 Burkholderiales bacterium
GCCCTTGCCGCCTCGCCGCGCAAAAATTGGTCGCGCCCTTCCATCAGCAGTCCGATGGCGGTGGCGTAGCGCGGGTTCTTCACCACATCCGCCAGGCCGCCGTTGTAGTTCGGCAGGCCGATCCGGACGGGCATGTGGAAAACCTCCTCGCCCAGTTCCGCGAGCCCCTGCAGCTGCGACGACCCGCCGGTGATGACGACACCCGACGAGATCATTTCCTCGAAGCCGCTGCGCCGGACTTCGGACTGCACGAACTGGAAGAGTTCCTCGATGCGCGGCTCGATCACCTCGGCGAGCATCGGGCGCGACAGCTTGCGCGGCGCGCGCTCGCCCACGCCGGGCACTTCGATGATGTCGTTCGCATCCGCCAGCTGGCGTAACGCGCAGCCGAACCGCACCTTCAAATCCTCCGCGTCCTTGGTCGGCGTGCGCAACGTCATCGCGATGTCGTTGGTCACCTGGTCTCCCGCGATGGGGATCACGGCCGTATGGCGGATCGAGCCGCCGGCATAGACGGCGATATCGGACGTGCCACCGCCGATGTCGATCAAGCACACGCCCAGGTCCTTCTCGTCGTCGGACAGCACGGCTGCCGCGGACGCGAGGGGCTGCAGGATCACGTCGCGCACCTCGATGCCGCAGCGGCGGATGCACTTGGTGATGTTCTCGACGGCGGACACAGCACCGGTGACGATGTGCACGTCCACCTCGAGGCGGACGCCGCTCATACCGAGCGGCTCGCGCACATCCTCCTGCCCGTCGATCGTGAAACCCTGTGGCACGATGTGCAGGATCTGCTGGTCGTTGGGGATCGGGATGGCCTTGGCGGTCTCCACGACGCGGTCGATGTCGGCCTGCGTGACTTCCTTCTCCTTGATCGCCACCATGCCGTGCGACGAATAGCAGCGGATGTGGCTGCCCGCAATGCCGGTGTAGACCTCCTTGATCTGGCACTCGGCCATCAGCTCGGCTTCCTCCAGCACGCGCTGGATCGACGCCATCGTGGCTTCGATGTTGACGACGACACCCTTCTTCAGGCCGCGCGAGGGTTGCGAGCCCATGCCGATGATGTTGAGCGCGCCTTCCGGCGTGACCTCCGCCACGACGGCAACGATCTTCGACGTGCCGATGTCGAGTCCGACGATCAGGTTCTTGCTGTCCTTCACCATGCCGCCATCCTTGATCCTGCAATATGTTGTCCACCTTCGCGCTGCGCGCTCCGGTATTCGCGCTTGGGGCGGCGCGGCGCGCTCATGCTGCGGGCCTCGCGTTCTTCTCGCGGAAGGCGGGAATCCTGGCCGCGAAGCCGTTGCGATAACGCAGATCCACGGTGTCGACGCGGGTGCCCGCGCGGGCAAGGGCCCCGAGTGTGCGGGCGTGCGCCGCGACGAAGCGCGCAAGTCGCTCCCCCGGTTCATCCCGGCCGAGTTCCACCGTCAGCGGACCCGCCGCGCCTACTGTCTTCAGGCGCCACCCACCGCGTGGCGACATGCGGATCTCGCGGATCGAAAGCCCCAGCGGCTGCAGGTCGCCGTTCCAGGCGCGATACCGGGCCAGCATGTCGGCAGCCGTGCCCTCCGGCCCTTCGAACAACGGCAATTCGGCGTCGGCGCGCGCCGTGAAGACTTCGCCACGCGTGCTGACGAGCGCGTTGTCGTTCCAGCGCGCCAGCGGCTGGTGCTCGTCGATCGTCAGTTCCAGCCGATGCGGCCACTGCCGGCGCAGCGCGACATCGCGCACCCACGGCACCTGCCGCAACGCGCTCCGCGCGCGGGCAAGATCCATCGTGAAGAAGGTCCCGGCCAGATCGTCGCGGATCACGGTTTCGAGATACGCCGCATTCGTGCGTTCGAGCGGCGACATGATCGCAACCTCGCGCAACGCGAACGCGGGTTGCCGCACGAACCAGACGACCGCGGCGAACGCCACGCCCAGCAGCGTGATCAGCGCCAGCGTGACAGACAGCGCATTCATCTGGCGCGCGTCATCCCACATGGGCGCCTCGCAGGATCTCGACACACAGTTGCGAGTACGACATGCCAGCGGCACGCGCCGCCATCGGCACGAGGCTGTGCCCCGTCATGCCCGGTGACGTGTTGACCTCGAGCAGCGAGAAGCTGCCATCGTCACGCAGGATCAGGTCGAGCCGGCCCCAGCCGGAGCATCCGACAATGTCGAAGGCGCGCAGCGCCATCGCCCGGATCTCCTGCTCCTTCGCCTCCGGCAACCCTGCAGGACAGAAATACTTGGTGTCGTCGGAGAAATACTTGCTGTGATAATCGTAGTTGCCGCCTGGCGCCTCGATGCGGATCAGCGGCAACGCGATGCCATTGACGATGGACGCGGTCAACTCCTGCCCGGTCACGAATTCCTCGATCAGCACCAGGTCGTCGTGCTTCGCTGCGGCCTGCCATGCGCTCGCCATCTCGTCGCCGTCAACGCGTGACACTTTGGTGATGCCGATCGTCGAACCTTCGCGGGCGGGCTTGACGATCAGCGGCAGGCCGAGTTCCGCGACGACACGCATCCAGTCGGTGTCGGCACGCGCCACGCGATAGCCCGGCGTGGGGATGCCGCTCGCAAGCCAGACCAGCTTGGTCCGCCACTTGTCCATCGCGAGCGCCGAGGCCATGACCCCACTGCCGGTGTACGGAATCTTCAGCGTCTCAAGCGCGCCCTGCACGGTACCGTCTTCGCCGAAGCGGCCATGCAGCGCGATGAACACGCGATCGAAGCCGTCGCACTTCAAGTTCCACACTTCGCGTTCCGCCGGGTCGAAAGGATGCGCGTCCACGCCCTCGCTGCGCAAGGCGCCGAGAACGCCGGTGCCGGACATCAGCGAAACTTCGCGCTCTGCCGACGGACCACCCAGCAGCACCGCAACTTTGCCGAATCCGGCTTCTTCGACCGTGCTCATTGTGACTCCCCCGAACGGCGCGTCGCGCCGCTCCCGCAATGGGGGCAAGCGCCTTGGGGCGGCCCGGCGGCGCTCTGTGTGATCCCCCCGAGCGGCCCGGCGGCGCTCATCGCGATTCCCCGACGATGCGGACTTCAGGCTCGAGATCGATGCCGGTCTTCTCGCGCACGGTGGCGCGTACCACGCCGATCAGCGCCTCGATGTCGGCCGCGCGCGCATGGCCGCCCGGATTGACGATGAAGTTGGCGTGCAGCACGGAAACCTGCGCCGCACCGACCTTGCGTCCCTTCAGGCCGCACGCTTCGATGAGCCGCGCCGCGTAATCGCCGGGCGGATTGCGGAAGACACTGCCAGCGTTGGGCAGCGCCAGCGGTTGCGTCGCGATGCGCTTGCCCAGCAGTTCCTTGATCCGGGCACGCCCCGCCGCGGGGTCGCCTACGGGGAAGCGGAACCAGGCGGCGCTGAACACGCTGCCGACCGGCGAGCCATTGCGCTCGCGCACGCTGCGATAGCCGATGGCGAAATCATCCGGCGTGCGAATGGAGAACTCGCCGTGCCGATCGACGCATTCGACCCGCACGACATAACGCCACGTCTCGCCGCCGTAACAGCCGGCGTTCATCGCGAGCGCGCCGCCGATCGTGCCCGGGACGCCGGCGAGGAACTCGGCCTCGGCGCAGCCATGGATCGCGGCAAAACGCGCGAGCTTCGGGCTGGCCAGCCCTCCGTCGGCATAAATGAGGCCATCGGCCACCGCCAGCATCGCACCCGGGTTGTGCATCACGATCACCGCGCCGCGCACGCCGCCATCGCGGACCAGCGTGTTGCTGCCAAGACCCAACACCAGCAGCGGTTTGGTCGCCGGGTAGTGGCGCAGGAAGGCGGCGAGATCGTCGCGGTCGGCAGGCCGGAACAGCAGATCGGCGTGGCCGCCGCTGCGCCAGCTCGTGTAGCGCGCCAGCGGTGCATCGTGCAGCAGAGTTCCGCGCAGGCCCGTCCAGAGGCGAGGTTCGGTCATCATCATCGGAGGAGCTGCGCCGGAACAGTGCTGATCGAGCCGGCACCCATGGTCAGGATCACGTCGCCATCGCGGGCAAGCGTGCGGATGGCGTCGGGCATCTCGCCGATGTCCTCGACGAACACCGGTTCGACCTTGCCCGCCACGCGCACGGCACGCGCCAGTGCGCGGCCGTCGGCGGCAACGATCGGCTGCTCGCCCGCCGGATAGACATCGGCCAGCAGCAGCGCATCCGTGCTCGACAACACCCGGACGAAGTCCTCGAAGAGATCGCGCGTGCGCGAGTAACGATGGGGCTGGAAGGCCAGCACCAGCCGGCGCCCGGGGAAGCTCTCACGAGCCGCGTCGAGAGTCGCTTCCATCTCCACCGGATGGTGGCCGTAGTCGTCGATCAGCGTGAACGCGCCGCCGGCATCGAGTGCGATCTCGCCGTGCCGATGGAAACGGCGGCCGACGCCGCGGAACTCGGCCAGTGCATGCGCGATCGCCGCGTCGGACACTTGAGCCTCGCGACCCACCGCGATGGCGGCCAGCGCGTTGCGGACGTTGTGCACGCCCGGCATCGCCAACTCCACCGCGAGGTCGGCGGCGCCTTTGGCGCGCGCCACGAAAGTCATGCGGCCGCCGACATTGCGGACATCGAGTGCCCGCAGGTCGGCGCCTTCATCCAATCCGTACGTGATGAGCGTCTTCGTGAGTTCCGGCAGCATCGCGCGCACGTTGGCGTCGTCGATGCAGACGACCGCCACGCCATAGAACGGCAGGCGCTGCGCAAAATCGACAAACGCGCGGGAAAGCCGCACGAAGTCGTGGCCGTAGGTTTCCATGTGATCAGCATCGATATTGGTGATCACCGCCAGCACCGGCGACAGATAGAGGAACGACGCATCGGACTCGTCGGCCTCGGCCACCAGGAACTCGCCGGTGCCAAGACGCGCGTTGGCATCCGCGGAGAGCAGCCGGCCGCCGATCACGAAGGTCGGGTCGAGACCGCCTTCGGCCAGCACCGATGCGATGAGGCTGGTGGTGGTGGTCTTGCCGTGCGTTCCGGCCACGGCGATGCCCTGCTTCAATCGCATCAACTCGGCCAGCATCAGTGCGCGCGGCACGACGGGAATGCCCCGTTCGCGCGCCACCAGCACTTCCGGGTTGTCGGCCGCGACCGCCGTCGACACGACGACCGCATCGGCGCCGGCAACATTCGCGGCGGCGTGACCGATCGCAATGTCTACGCCAAGGCGCTGCAGCCGGCGCGTGGCCGCACTTTCGGCAAGGTCGGACCCAGACACGACGAAGCCTTGCGTGGCCAGCACCTCGGCGATGCCGCTCATGCCCGCGCCGCCGACGCCGACGAAATGGACGCGTTTGACTTTGTGCTTCATCGCCGCGTCCCGAGATCGATGCACACCTGCGTGACGCGATCCACCGCATCGGCCTTGCGCAACGAGCGTGCCGCACAGGCCATTGCCAGCAGCTGGTCACGATCGACGCTCTGCAGCCATGCGGCGAGACCGGCAGGCGAGAGATCGCGCTGCTGGATCAGCACTGCGGCATCGCGCGATGCCATCTGCCGGGCATTGTCGAGCTGATGATCGTCGGCGGCATGCGGATACGGCACCAGCACGCTGGCAATGCCCACCGCCGCAAGCTCCGCCACCGTCGTCGCGCCCGATCGCGCAATCACGAGATCGGCCTCGGCATAGCGCCGGCCCATGTCGTCGATGAACGGCACGCATTCGGCCGTCACGCCGGCAGCGGCGTACGCGGCCTGCAGCGCCGCGTAGTGCTTTTCACCCGCCTGATGGGTGACGCGAGGCCGCTTCTCCGGTGCGATCAGCGCCAATGCGCGCGGTACGCATTCATTGAGTGCCACGGCGCCCAGGCTGCCGCCGATCACCAGCAGGTTGAGCGGTCCGCTGCGTCCGGCGAGTCGTGTTTCCGGCGGCGCGACGGCGACGATCTCCGCGCGCAGCGGATTGCCGACCCACTCCACCTTGCTGCTGCGGCCTTCGCCCAGTACACCCGGGAAGCCGGTGAGGATACGATCCGCGCCGTGCGCCAGCACGCGGTTGGCAAGTCCCGCCTTGGCATCGAGGTTGTGCACGATGAACGGCGTGTTGCGCGCCACGGCCATCAGTCCACCGGGGAACGATGCGAAGCCGCCGAAGCCGATGACGACATTGGGCTTGCGGCGGCGGAGGACACGGGACGCCTGCCAGCACGCGCGCATGATCGCGAGCGGCCCGAGCAGCAGGCGGCGCAATCCCTTGCCGCGGATACTGCCGAACGAGATGCCTTCGAAGTCGACGCCATGGCGCGGGACGAGTGTCGCCTCCATGCCGTCGCGGGTACCGAGCCAGAACACGTTCCAGCCGCGGCGGGTGAGCTCCGCTGCCACGGCGAGGCCGGGGAAAATGTGCCCGCCGGTGCCGCCGGTCGTGATCATCACTGTGCCGGTCATGGCTCCCCCCGACGCGTCGCTTCGCGCCGCCTCCCCCCGAGGGGGCGATCGCCTTGGGGCGGCCAAGCGGCGCTCATTGTGGCTCCCCCCCGACGCGTCGCTTCGCGCCGCCTCCCCCCGAGGGGGCGATCGCCTTGGGGCGGCCCGGCGGCGCTCATTGTGGCTCCCCCCCGAACGGCGCTGCGCGCCGCTCCCCCCGGGGGGCGATCGCCTTGGGGCGGCCCGGCGGCGCTCATACCGTGAAACCGCGCAACAACTTGCGGTTCTCGTAGTCGATGCGCAACAGGATGGCGAGCGCGATGCAGTTCGCCAGGATGCCGCTGCCACCAAAAGACAGGAGTGGTAGCGTGAGGCCCTTCGTGGGTAGCACGCCCATGTTTACGCCGATGTTGATCACGGCCTGGAACCCGATCCACACGCCGATGCCCTGCGCGACCAGCGCGGCAAACGGTTGTCCCAGTAGTGCCGCCTGGCGGCCGATCGCATACGCGCGAAACAGCAGCCACCCGAACAGCGCGAGCACGACAGCGACACCGACGAAGCCCAGTTCCTCCGCGACCACTGCCAGCAGGAAATCGGTATGGGCCTCCGGCAGGAACAGCAGTTTCTCCACGCTCGAACCAAGACCGACGCCGAACCACTCGCCACGTCCGAACGCGATCAGTGAATGCGACAGTTGGTAGCCCTTGCCCAGCGGATCGGACCAGGGGTCGAGAAATGCAGTAAGCCGTTGCAGCCGGTAGGGCGCGGCGACCAGGATGGCCGCGAGCGCGACTGGCAGCAGCATCGCGAGGCCGAGGAAGAGCCGCCAGTCGAGACCGCCGAGGAACAGGATGCCGAAGGCGATCGCAACGATGACGACGAAGGCGCCGAAGTCAGGCTCCAGCAGCAACAGACCACCGGTGATGACCATGACGCTGAACACCGGCAGGAAACCGCGCAGCAGCGTCTGTTTCAACGGTTGCTGGGCGTGCAGGAACGGTGCGCGGCGCACCGCATAGCTGGCGGCGTACAGCAGCACCGCCACCTTCATGAATTCCGAGGGCTGCACGTTCACGACATAGAGCGAGAGCCAGCGGCGCGAGCCGTTGACCGACTTGCCGATGCCCGGCACCAGCACGAGAACCAGCAGCACGATGCCGCCCATGAAGAGCCACGGTGCCATTTTCTGCCAAATGCGCACGGGAATCTGGAAGGCCACGGCGGCGCCGACCAGCCCGATCGCGACGAATACGACGTGCCGCGCCAGGAAGTACCACGCCCGGTTGCCGGTATGGGTTGACACCTCCGCCATCGCGATCGACGACGAGTAGACCATCACCACGCCGATGGCGAGGAGCAGCAGGGCCGCCCAGGCCAGCGATGCGTCGTAGATGTGCATCGCACGCGCTTCGCGGCCGCGCGCGAGCGAGCCGCCGGCACGGACGGCTGCCGGCGCGGGAGACAGTGCCGCCAGGATGCGCGCCGGACCCGACAGCGTCATCGTCTTACGCATGGGCTGCCGCTTCCGCCAACCGCGCGCGTACCAATGTGGCGAAGCGCTCGCCACGCTGCACGAAATTGATGAACTGGTCGAGACTCGCGCACGCCGGCGACAGCAGGACGGCGTCGCCCGGCTCAGCGAGCGCAAACGCGCGATCCACCGCGGCGTCGAGCGTGCCGACCTGTTCGATGCGGGCTGGCGTACCCGCCAATGCGGTGGCCAGCAACGGCGCGTCGCGGCCGATCAGCAATACCGCGCGGCAATCCGCATCCACTGACGACTTCAGTGCGCGAAAATCCTGGCCCTTGCCATCGCCGCCTGCGATCAGCACCGCGGGCCTCTCGATGCCATCAAGCGCCGCCTGGGTGGCCACGACGGTAGTGGCCTTCGAGTCGTCGATGAACACGATGCGGCCCGCTTCCGCCACGCGTTGCATTCGGTGCGGCAGGCCTTCGAAAGCCTTCAACGCATCGAGGACACGCCGGTCGATGCGCGCGACGGTGGAGGTGAGCGCCAGCGCCGCCAGCGCATTCAGCGCATTGTGGCGCCCGACCAGCGCGAGCGAAGACGTCGGGACCAGCAGGCCCCCGCCATGCGCAAGCCACGTGACGCCATCGAAGCGAACCAGCCCCCACTCGCCTTCGGCCGAGGGCACGCTGGCACCGAAGGACTCGATCGTGCGCCCCGGCACGCGCATGCCGTTCGACAGCGGGTCATCGCGGTTGACGACCTGCACGCCGCTGCCCGCAAAGATGCGCGCCTTGGTGGCGGCGTAATCCTCGAAGCTCGCATAGCGGTCGAGATGGTTCTCGGTAACGTTGAGCACCGCGGCAGAAGTGGGTGCCAGCGATGTCGTGGTCTCAAGCTGGAAACTCGAGAGCTCCAGCACGAAAACGTCGGGCCACAGACGGGCGCGCGCCGAATCGATATACGGCACGAGCACATCGAGCACCGCGTCGCCTATGTTGCCTGCGACGACAGTGTTGAGTCCCGCCGCGCGACACAATGCGCCGGTGAGCGCGGTGACGGTGGTCTTGCCGTTGGACCCGGTGATCGCCAGCACTTTCTGTTCGGGCGGCAGTGCGCGCGCGAAGAGTTCGATGTCGCCCACGAGTTCTGCGCCGCGCGCCTGCGCCGCGATGATCGCAGGCTGGTGGCGTGGCACGCCGGGACTGATCGCGATCAGGTCGATGCCGGCGAAGGTCGCGTCCGTCAGCGGCCCGGCGAGCAACGGAACATCCGGCAACGCGGTCCGCAGCTCATTCGCGAACGGCGGTGCATTACGCGTATCAGCCACGCGCACGCGCGCGCCCTGTTGCAAGAGGTAACGTGCCAGCGAGAGTCCCGTCAGGCCCAGTCCGAGTACGACAGCATTGCGGTCGGCGTAGTTCATGGTCAGCGCAGCTTCAACGTGGACAGGCCGAACAGCACCAGCAACATCGTAATGATCCAGAAGCGCACGACGACCTGATTTTCCTTCCAGCCCATCAATTCGAAGTGGTGGTGGATCGGCGCCATCCGGAACACGCGTTTGCCGCGCGTCTTGAACGAGATCACCTGGATCATCACCGACAGCGTCTCGACGACGAACACGCCACCCATGATGAAGAGCACGATCTCCTGGCGCACGATCACGGCGATGGTGCCAAGCGATGCACCGAGCGCCAGCGCGCCGACGTCGCCCATGAATACATCGGCCGGATAGGCGTTGAACCACAGGAATCCGAGCCCCGCGCCGGCGATCGCGCCGCAGATCACCGCCAACTCCCCCGCGCCCGGGATGTGTGGAAAGCCCAGGTACTTCGAGAAGATTGCGTTGCCGATCACGTACGCGAAGATGCCGAGCGCGCTGCCCACCATGACCGTAGGCATGATCGCGAGGCCATCGAGGCCGTCGGTCAGGTTCACTGCGTTGCTGGTGCCCACGATCACGAAATAGGTCAGGGCAATGAATCCCCACACGCCGAGTGGATAGGACACTGATTTGAAAAACGGAACGATCAGGTCCGCCTTGGGCGAGAGGTCGACGTTGAAGCCGCTTTGCACCCAGGCAGCGAACAAGCGGATGAACTGCGTGTTGTCGGGCGCGGAAATCGAGAACGCCAGGTAGATGGCGGCGGTGAGGCCGATCGCCGATTGCCATGCGAACTTGGCGCGCGCGGACAGCCCCTTCGGATTGCGATAGACCACCTTGCGCCAGTCGTCCACCCAGCCGACCGCGCCGAAGCCAAGCGTCACCAGGAGCACCACCCAAACGAAGCGGTTGGAGAGATTGCCCCAGAGCAACGTGGTCACGACGATTGCCACCAGAATCAGCGCGCCGCCCATGGTCGGCGTACCGGCCTTGATGAGATGCGACTGCGGGCCGTCGTCACGCACCGATTGGCCGATCTTCATCCGCGTCAGCCACATGATCATCCGCGGCCCGATCAGGAACGAGATGACCAGCGCGGTCATCGTCGCCAGCACCGCGCGCAGCGTGATGTAGCTGAACACGTTGAACGCCCGGGCGTATTGTTCGAGCCACTCGGAGAGCGCCAGCAACATCAGTGCGTCCCTGCCGCCGGCGTGCCGGTCAGCGCCGCGACGACACGTTCGAGATGCATGAAGCGCGAACCCTTGACGAGCAGCGCCATGTCCGGTCCCGCCTCGTCGACGGCGCGCCGCGCCAGCGTCTCAACGTCAGCGCAGTGCTCGGCTTCCGCACCGAAGGCCGCCACCGCTTCGCGCGCCAGTTCACCGGTCGCCAGCAGCCGATGAATACCGCGCAGTTTCGCGTAGGCGCCGATCTCGCGATGAAACGCCGGACCGTCGGCGCCCACCTCGCCCATGTCGCCCATCACCAGCATCCGTGTGCCTGCGGCGGTGGCCAGCACGTCGATCGCGGCGCGCATCGAATCCGGATTGGCGTTGTAGCTGTCATCGAGCACGCGCGCGCCGGACGCTGCGCGCAATGTGACGAGCCGTCCCGGTGCGGGACGAAAAGCGTCGAGCCCTTCCCTGACCGCGTCGGGTGTCACGCCCATTGCCACGGCCGCGGCGGCAGCCGCCAGTGCATTGCGGACCATGTGCTCGCCCGGCACGTGCAGCCGTACCTCGATGGCTCCGGTGGCCAGTGAGATGGCGATCTCGCTCCCATCCTCGCGCAGCACACAACGGCCCTGCACATCGGCGTTGGCGGCAAGTGCAAACGTCATGACGCGGGCGCCGGCGGCCTCGGCCGCGTCGCGCCACACGGGCGCGAAAGCGTCGTCAGCATTGACGATCGCGGCGCCATCGCGAGGAAGCGCCGCAATGGCGTCCGCATGTTCTGCCGCCACTTCCGACACGCTGGCCATGAACTCCTGATGCTCGCGCTGGGCGTTGTTGACCAGCACGACCGTCGGCCGGGCAATGGCCGCCAACGCGGCCGTTTCGCCACGGTGATTCATGCCGAGTTCAAGCACCGCGGCACGATGCGTGGTGCGCAACTGCAGCAGCGTCAGCGGCAGCCCGATCGCATTGTTGAAATTGCCCTGCGTGGCCAGCACGGTCGCATCACCGAAATGCGCGCGCAGCATCGATGCCAACATCTCCTTGACCGTGGTCTTGCCGTTGCTGCCAACAACGACGGCCAGCGGCAGTGTAAAGCGTCCGCGCCAGGCGGCGGCGAGGTCCCCCAGCGCGCGCAGCGGATCGGCGACAGTGATGAGGTGGGTGGCATCTCCCGGCCCCCAGTCGCGCCCGACAAGCGCCGCCGCCGCGCCTTGCCCGAGCGCCGCCGCCACGAAGTCATGGCCGTCGAAGGATTCACCCTTCAACGCCACAAAGAGATCGCCTTCGCGCAACGTGCGGCTGTCGGTGACCACACGCGAAAACATGACCGGCGCGCCGACCAGTTGGCCGGACACGGCGCGGGCGGCGGCAGCGGTGTCCATCATGCAGCGCTCCATTGCGCCAATGCGGCCGTGGCCTCGGTGGCATCGGAGAACGGCGCGCGGACGCCATTGATTTCCTGGTAGGTCTCGTGACCCTTGCCGGCGATCAGCACCACGTCCTGTGGCGTCGCCGCAGCGATGGCGGTGCGAATGGCTGCGGCACGATCGGGCTCGAGCGCCCAGCGGTGATTGCCGGTCGCGCGGATGCCCTTGACGATGCCCGACGCGATCGCCGCAGGATCTTCCGTGCGCGGGTTGTCGCTCGTCACGACAACGCGATGCGCAAGCGCACCCGCGATGCGCCCCATTTCCGGACGCTTGCCGGGATCGCGATCCCCACCGCATCCGAACACGCAGACGATTCTGCCCGCGCCGGTCACTGTCGGGCGCAGCGCCGTCAATGCCTTGTCGAGCGCGTCCGGCGTGTGCGCGTAATCGATGACTACCAGCGGCTTGCCGCCGCCGCCCATGCGCTGCATCCGCCCGTCCGGCGCCTTCAGCGCGGCGATCGCCCGCGTAGCGTCAGCAAGCGTCACGTTGCTGGCGAGCAGCACCGCCAGCACACCCAGCAGGTTCTGCGCATTGAACGCGCCGACGACCGGTGCCGTGAGCGTGGTCCGGCCCCATGGCGTGTTCACGTCGAGCGTCATACCCTCGGCGTCCATTGTCATGCTGGTTGCCACCACGTCGGCGCTAGCGGTGCCATAGGTCAGCAACCGCTGGCCGCGGCTGCGGGCGGTTTCGATCATGCTCTGCCCGAACGGGTCATCCGCGTTGATCACCACGCAGTTGAGGCCAGGCCATGAAAAGAGCCGCGCCTTGGCGGCGCCGTAGGCGGCCAGTGTCCCGTGATAGTCGAGATGGTCGCGCGTCAGGTTGGTGAAAAGCGCGACATCGAACTTGACGCCATTGACGCGGCCCTGCTCGAGACCGTGCGACGACACTTCCATCGTCACCGACGTCGCGCCGGCGGCGCGGAATTGCGCCAGCATCTCGTGCAGCACCGTGACATCGGGCGTCGTTTGCGTCGACGGAGCGAGAGCGCCGACAAACCCGTTGCCAAGCGTGCCGAGCACGGCCGCGCGGCGGCCGCAGGACTCGAGCGCATGAGCGATCCAGTGCGCGCAGGAGGTCTTGCCGTTCGTGCCGGTCACGGCCGTCATCCACAACGACCGTGACGGACTGCCATGAATGAAATCAGCGATGCCGCCCAAACGCTGCTGCAGCCGCTCGACGCCCATGTTGGGTGCCTGCCACTCGGGTCGCCAGTGGAATCCCTGCGCGTCCCACAGCACCGCGCTGGCGCCGCGGTCCAGCGCATCGGGGATGTAGATGCGGCCATCGAAGTGCAATCCCGGATACGCAGCGAACGCGACACCCGGCTCCACGCGCCGGCTGTCGGACGTGATCCGGCGCGGGAAAGCGGCGAGGCGCGCCAGCAAGCCGGGCACGTCATGCACGTCGGACGAGTCGGCCACGGCGGCGACCATCAGGTTTCTTCCCGGATCTCGACGGTGTCGGGCGGCAGGATCACGTTGTTGACCGGCGCATCGGTGGGCACGCCCAGCGCGCGCAACGCGGCGCCGGTGACGTTGGAGAACACGGGGGCCGCCACCGCTCCGCCGTAATACTGCCCGGCGGACGGTTCGTCGATCATCACCGCCACCACCAGCCGCGGATTGGACACGGGCGCGAAGCCGACGAACGACGAGATGTACTTGTTGGTGTAGCCGCGGCCCTCCAACTTGTGCGCGGTGCCGGTCTTGCCCGCCACGCGATAGCCGACCACCTGGGCCTTCGGCGCAGTGCCGCCGGGTTGCGTTGCCGCTTCGAGCATGGCGCGGACGGAGCGCGCCGTCTCGGGCCGCAACGCCTGCCGACCGGCGACGTGGCCCTCGGTCTTGAACAACGTGGCCTGCTTCACCTCGCCATCCGTCGCGAACATCGTGTAGGCACGCGCCAGTTGCACCAGGTTGACCGAAATGCCGTGGCCGTACGACATCGTGGCCTGCTCGATGGGCTTCCATGTCCTGGCGGCGCGCAGACGCCCGCCCACTTCGCCGGGGAAGCCCGTCTTCGGCGTGGTTCCGAAGCCGGCCTCGGAGAACATCGTCCACAGTGTTTCCGGCGGCAGCCCCAGCGCGATCTTGGCCGCGCCCACGTTCGACGACTTCTGGATCACCTGTGCAACCGTCAGCGCGCCTTCCGCGTGCGCATCGTGGATCGTGTGCGCGCCGATGGTCAACGTCCCCGGCGCCGTCTGGATGATCGTGTCGGCGCGCACTTTGCGGGCTTCGAGTGCGGCGGCGATCGTGAACGGCTTCAGCGTCGAGCCCGGCTCGAACACGTCAGTCAGCGCACGATTGCGCATCCGCTCGCGCGCGACCTTGTCGCGGCGGTTGGGGTTGTAGGTGGGCCAGTTGGCCAGCGCCAGGATTTCGCCCGTCGCGACGTCGAGGATCACGACGCCGCCCGCCTTGGCCTTGTGCAGTTCCACGGCGGCCTTCAGTTCGCGGAACGCTAGGTACTGCAACCGCGTGTCGATTGCCAGCGCCAGGTCGCGTCCGGCCTGCGGGGGTTTCACGGCAGCGACGTCTTCCACCGCTTCGCTGCGCCGATTGATGATGACGCGGCGGCTGCCCGGCACGCCGGCCAGCCACGGCTGCTGCGCAAGTTCGATGCCTTCCTGCCCGGCATCGTGGTCACCCGTGAAGCCGATGATGTGCGCGGTGACTTCGCCGCCCGGGTAGTAACGCCGATATTCGTTCTGGTCATGGAGGCCGCGGATGCGCAGCGCCATCACGCGCGCCGCGGCTTCCGGCGCGATCTGCCGCGCGAGGAACGCGAAGTCCTTGTTCGTAGCTAGCCGTGCGTGCAGCTTTTGCGGCGTCGTCTCGAGGATGCGCGCCAGTTCGGCCATCGCC
>JBBQEY010000067.1:0-14168 GCA_038321425.1 Burkholderiales bacterium
AAGTGCGGGCGATATGCGCCAGCGCACGCAGCTGCCGCGTCGACAACTGGCCGTAGGGGATCGCCACCCGCAGCATCGGCGCGTGCTTCTGGATGTAGAGGCCGTTCTGCAGCCGCAACGGACGGAATTCGTCTTCCGTGAGCTGGCCGGCCAGGTAGCGCCGGGTCTGGTCACGGAACTGGTCGACGCGTTGGTCGACGATGCGTTGGTCGAATGAATCGTAGCGATACATGGCGGGTTCCCGTTGCGGTCCCGCAGTGTGCCGCCCGGGCTACATAATTAGAACGAATCAATCGCTATGCGGTTATCGCCGTCAGGTATAAGCCCAAGTGCCTATAATCCACGGATGACCACCGGCCTTGTCCTGTTTGCCCACGGCGCCCGCGATCCCCGTTGGGCGGAGCCCTTCGAACGCCTGCGGCACAAGGTGGCGGCGCTGCGGCCCGATGTTCCCGTTACGTTGGCATTCCTGGAGTTCATGGCCCCGGACCTGCCAACGGCCTGCGCCGCGTTGGTCGCGCAGGGCGCCCTCCGGATCCGGATCGTCCCGATCTTCCTGGGGCAGGGCGGCCACGTCCGCCAGGACCTGCCGGCATTGGCCGCGCAGGTGCAGGCGCTCAATCCGGCCATTCCCATCGAGCTCGCCACCGCCATCGGCGACGACGATGCGGTGCTGGACCGGATCGCCGCCGTCTGCGTGGGTGGCAGCGGGGACTGAGCCCGGCCGGAGTTCAGCGCCTCATTTCCTCCAGACCGAAGGGTCGGCGAAGCGTTGCCCGGGTAGCGACTTCTGGAGCATCGTCCAACCGTGACAGCAGCGCACGTGCGCGGACAAAGTTCATGAACGCCGAGGCCACCGGCGATAGCCGCCGGCCCACCGGGTACACGAACCACCAGTGACGCTCCAGCGGAAACCCCGCCACGTCGAGGGTGACAAGCTGCGGCTGCTCGACATCGACCCCCAGTGTGTCGCGTGACAGGACCGCTACTCCCAGGCCCGCCAGAATCGCCTGCTTGATGGCCTCGTCGGAGGCCAGTTCCATGCGGACGTCCGGCACCAACCGCTGCCGGTCGAACGCTGCCTCCACGGCGCGGCGCGTGCCGGAACCGCGCTCGCGCATCAGGAACGGCTCCCGCGCCAGGCGCTCCATGGAAATGTGGCGCTCCCGTGCCAACGGATGATCGGCGCGCGCAAAGACGACCAGCGGATTGGCGAGGATCGACTGGCGCACGATGTCGCGGTCCTCCGGCGGATTGGCGAAGAGGTAGAGATCATCGTCGTTGTTGGCCAGGCGCTCGATCAGCCCGCCGCGGTTGTGAATGGCCAGCGCGGCATCGAGCCCGGCGTGCTGCTGCAGGAAACCGGCGAGCATCCGGGGCGCGAAGTACGTGGCCATCGTGCCGGCCGCAAGGCGCAGCCGCCCGGCCCGCAATTCGCGCAGGTCCGCCATCGTATCCTCCAACGCGGCGAGACTGCCGAACATCGCTTCGCAGTGTGCATAGAGTTGACGGCCGGACTCGGTGAGGTAGATCTGCTTGCCGATCTGCTCGAACAGCGGCACGCCGATCGTCGCCGTGAGCTTCTTGATCTGGATCGAGACCGTGGGCTGTGCGAGATGCAATTCCTCGGCGGCGCGCGTGAAACTCTGGAGGCGCGCGCTGGCCTCGAACACTGCGAACTGGGGGAGCGTGCCGTGGCGGAAAAAGTGTCGGATTCGGGCGTGGGGCATGGCGGAAGTCCTCGAGTCGTCAGCACGACCGCTCCGCACCGTGCGAGGCGGACCTTCACCTTGCCGGCTACTTCCACGCTTGCACTACACGCGAACCTCTGCCGGTCGGCAAAGGTCTCGCTTGCGCCGAGTACTGTCGGCGCCGTCACGACCGGGGCGACTGCCCGTATTGACGATCGTGACACGGCGACCGTCGAGGCCGCCCAAGCTACTCCCCTTTGAAGGGGCACCTGACCGTATTCAGGCAGGTACAATCGCTTTTTATCACAATTGAGAAATGATCGGTACGTGTATTGCCCATCCATTGCGTTTTACAATGGTTGGCATCAGTGCGTTGGAGAAGATTCCCCTTCTCAATCGAAACCATTGCAACGTTTCACTGTTCGCTTGGCCGGGGGCGCCGCAGAATCGCTTCACGCCCAACCGCCACCGCAGGAGGCGCAGTGGATCTGCTTTCGACCCAGTTCCTGTCCGCGCTGTTCGCCATCGTGATCATCGATCTCGTGCTGGCCGGCGACAATGCGATCGTCATCGCGCTGGCGGCACGCAGCCTGCCGGTGCACCTGCAAAAACGCGCCATTTTCTGGGGCGCCGGTGGCGCGATCATCGTCCGCACGTCGATGACACTGGTCGTGGTGTGGCTCCTCAAGATTCCCGGACTGCTGTTCGTCGGCGGTGCGCTGCTGGTCTGGATCGCCTACAGGCTCTTGTTGCCGGGTAAATCGCAGGAGGAGGGCGCAGGTCACGCCGCTGCGAGTTCTTTCTGGGGCGCGATCCGCACCATAGTCGTGGCTGACATGATCATGGGCCTCGACAACGTGCTGGCCGTGGCTGGCGCGGCGCACGGCAGCTTCCTGCTGGTCACGCTGGGCCTCCTGATCAGCATCCCGATCATCGTCTGGGGCAGCACGCTGATCCTCAAGGTCGTCGACAAGTATCCTGCATTCGTCTACATAGGCGCGGGTGTCCTCGCGTGGACGGCGGTGAAGATGATGACTGCCGAGCCCGCCGTGGCCGAGTACTTTCTGGCCCACCGCCTCATCATTCCGTTGTCGTTCATTGTCGTCGTGGGCGGCGTGTTGTGGTTCGGGTTCGCCGCCAACCATCGCAAGCTTGAGTCCCGCATCAGTGCACGCGTGGCGCAGTTCTCGGCGCAGATGGCGCATGACGCAGAAACTGTTACTGTTCCTTCAGGAGAAACCCCCATGCTCAAGGTCTTGGTACCGGTTGATGCCTCCCGCAACGCGCAGCACGCAGTAAGCCACGTGATTCGCGAATTCAGGAAGAGCCCGACCTTCGAGGTGCATCTCCTCAACGTGCAGGCGCCGTTCTCGCGGCACGTGGCCCAGTTCGTCGCCAAGAAGGACCGCGACTCCTATCATCGTGAGCAATCCGAGGCCGTGCTGGCGCCGCTGGTAGCCATGCTCGACGAATTCCGGATCCCGCATGCGGAGCACGTCAAGCTCGGCCCCAAGGCGGAAACGATCGCCGACGAGGCCAAGCGCCTGCAATGCGATCACATCGTGATGGCAACGGCCCGCAAGAATTCGCTGACCCGGATGCTCGAGGCATCGGTCACCAACAAGGTGCTGGACCTGACGTCGGTGCCGGTCGAGATCGTGGTCGGCGACTCGGTATCGAAGCTCGAGCGCTTCGGCATCCCGGTGGGACTGGGTGCCGGGCTCGGCGCGCTGGTGCTGCTGATTGCGGATTGACTAGCGCTTGATGACCGTCAACCAGAGACCGCCTGGGCCCGTACCGGCAGTTTCCACCCCGGCCGGACGAAGTGGCAGGTGTAGCCGTGCGGGATGCGCTGCAGATAGTCCTGGTGCTCCGGCTCCGCCTCCCAGAACGCGCCCGCGGGGGCGACTTCAGTCAACACACGGCCCGGCCACAGACCTGACGCATTGACGTCAGCCATGGTGTCCTCGGCGACGCGCCGTTGCTCGTCGCTGGTCGTGTAGATGGCGGAGCGGTAGCTGGTCCCAACGTCGTTGCCCTGGCGATCGCGCGTTGTTGGATCGTGTACCTGAAAGAAGAACTCCAGAAGCTGGCGGAAGCTGAGTCGGTCGGGATCGAAGATAATCTCGATGGTCTCCGCATGGGTCCCGTGGCGACGATAGGTGGCATTTTCGACGTCACCGCCCGAATAGCCAACGCGGGTCGAAATCACGCCCTTCATCTTGCGGATGAGATCCTGCATGCCCCAGAAGCAGCCACCGGCCAGGATCGAACGTTCTTGGGTCATTGCGACTCCTCCATGGTTGCCAGGTCCCGGTATTGCTGTGTACGGGATTCATCGTCGAAGAGCCTAGCATGTGGTGACCGGAGGGCGGTTCGACAATGCCTGGCCGGGGCAGGAGCGCTGCAGCTGCGAAGGGGGAATTCTTATCGCGCAGGTGATATCACCAGATTCGTCGAACGCCTTATTACGGCATTTGACATAATACAAATTATGCGACAACAAAACTAATTCGGGAATGGCACGCCGTGTTATCTGGGAATAAGATCTGTCGGAACCCGAGCCGCCGTTCTGGAAGTTACGACGCGCGGGACGGACGATACAGCTCGCATTAACGCTGATAAGTTTTACAATATTTCATATACCTGCAACATATTACTAAAGCCAATTCTTGAAACGGCCTCCGCGAGGGCCTGAATTCACATCGAACAAACTGGAATTCCCCCGGCTCTCCGGACACAAAGGATCAATTCATGCGCTACATGAGTGTTGCATTCACGCTTGCGGTGCTGCTTACCGCATCAGCAAACGCCCAGACGACGAATCCAAAGGCGTTGAAGAGCCAACTGAATACTGGCGGCAAAGCGCAACCCGCGGGCAATCCCCAGTGCAAGCTGTTCACGCCCGCGGAAATCGCTGCCTACGCTGGAGCGCCGGTCGGACCGGGCGAGAGCGCGGCCGGGGGCTTGGGCTGCAATTGGCACGCCAAGGATTACAGCGTGTCCGCTACGGTGAGCGTGGTTCCTCCCGACTACTTTCCAGAGCCCGACCAGGTAAAGGGTTTCAAGCGCTTGCCGGACCTCGGGAAGAAGGCTTGGGTTGCGCCGGACTCGGGCTGGTCGGCGGGCGCCATCGTTCAGGATGTCGGTGTAGTCGTGGTCGTTTCGGGCAAGGCGTCGACCGAAGCTTCAGCGGTGGCACTTCTGAAAGAAGCTATCAAGCGCCGCAAATAGTTCTTCCCCAACCGTAATGCAGTGCGAACCCCCTCTCGCAACACCAATGTAGTTGCCGTCGGGCCGGAGGGGGCACCCGCCGTCCTTGGCATCATGGAGTACTGGGACGACGATGCGCACCTGGTCCTGTTTGCCGTGCAAGAGGCAAGCCAACGGCGAGGGATCGGCAGTGCGCTCGTGGTGTGGCTCGGGGTCCTTGGCTTTGGCTACTTCCTGTACGGAAGAATGCAACGGGCCGCCGCAATATCAGGTCAGCGGGACTCCACGACATCGGCCAGCGCTTCGAACAATTCCTGCGCGAAGTTGAGATCGCGACGTCCACCTTCGGGCGTCGCATTGACGAGCACTGATATGGTGGCGCCGGTTCGCGGGTCGTAAAAAGTCGCGGCCTGCCAGCCGATCGCAGTACCCGTGTGTCCGACCCAACCCTTCAAGATGCCGATGCCAAGACCGTAACGGTCGTATTCGGGGCCATTGGTCACCGGCCGCGATTGATCGACACGCTGCTTTTGCAGTGCCGGTCCGATCAGACTGCCGGTACCTAACTCCCGCGCCCACGTCTCGAGATCGGCCAATGTGGACACCATGGCACCCGCGCCGGCGAGTGAGGTGGGATTGACCAACGGCTGTTCCTCGGTAGCGCCGGAATTGATGTTCACTTCATAGGGTGTGGCGTGCGGTTCGGGCAGCGGCACCGTGCTGGGATACGACGTTCCCGACAGCCCCAGTGGCGTGAACACGCGGTGCTGCAGCACCGTGGCCAGCGGTTGCTTTGCCACCTGCTCGACGACCATCCCCAACCGCACGGTGTTGGTATTGACGTACTCGTACTGCGCGCCCGGAACGAAGTGCGGCGACTCGGCCAGGCCATAGGCCACCAGCTCCGCCTCCGTGAACGGACGGCCGACATTCTCGACGAAGAGTTTCTGGAACGCCATGTTGGCCGTGTATTCGCCAATGCCGCTCTGCATGCCCGCCATGTCGGCCAGCGTGATGCGGTCGCCGTACGGGAAGCCCGGGAAGTACTGGTCGAGCTTGTCGTCGAGGTTCAGCGCATGGTCTCGTGCGAGCATCAGCAACGCCGTCACCGTGAACGACTTGGTGATGCTGCGGATGGGAAAGTAGCTGCCGGGATCAAGCGGCTCGCGCGTCGCCACGTCGGCCACGCCAAACGCCGACAACCATGGCGCGTCGCCCGGCACGCGCACGCTGGCGATGGCGCCCGGCAGATGGTATTGGGCCATGACCCGGTCGACCGCCGTGCGGTATTGGGTGGACGCGGGCGTGACGTCGTCGCCATTGCAGGACGACAGAAACACGACTGCGGCGCTCGCCGCCACGACGTTTATGAGATTTTTCATTCGCGCAATGCCGAGAGGGCCTGACCCACGCGGTCCACCGTGATGATCGTGACGCCATCGATGCCTTGTTTGGGCTTGTTGGCGGTCGGGATCAGCATGGTCTTGAAGCCGAGCTTGGCGGCTTCCCGGATGCGTTCCTGGCCGCGCTGGACGGGACGGATTTCTCCCGCCAGCCCGACCTCACCAAACACTATAGATTTCGCTGGCAACGGTTTGTTCCTTAACGAAGAGTTGATTGCAAGCAATACGGCAAGATCGACCGCGGGCTCCTGGATACGCACACCCCCGACCGCATTCACGAAGACGTCGTACCCGCTGGTTTCCACGCCACCATGCCGGTGCAGCACCGCCAGCAGCAACGCCAAACGCTGGGCATCGAGCCCCACGGCCAGCCGCCGCGGATTGCCGCCTTGTACCGGATCGACCAGCGCCTGAATTTCCACCAGCAACGGCCGCGAACCTTCCAACGTTGCGACAACTGCCGATCCTGCGACCGGCTCCGCATGCTGGGACAGGAACAGGGCCGACGGGTTCGTCACCCCTTTCAGCCCGCGTTCGGTCATGCCGAACACGCCTAACTCGTTGGCAGCGCCGAAACGGTTCTTGATCGCGCGCACCAGCCGGAAGCTCGAATGCGGGTCGCCTTCGAAGTACAGCACCGTGTCAACGATATGTTCCAGCACGCGTGGTCCCGCAATCGCGCCTTCCTTCGTCACATGGCCGACCAGGATGACGACGATGCCGCGCTGCTTGGCGAGCCGGGTCAGCTGCGCCGCGCATTCACGCACCTGCGCCACGCTGCCGGGTGCTGATTGCAGCGCCTCCGAGTACACGGTCTGGATCGAATCCACGACCACCACTTCCGGCTGGGTGGCGTTGATGGCGCCGACGATGGCCTCGAGCTGCACCTCGGCCAACAGTTCCACCGGCGCATTGACGAGGCCGAGCCGCTGCGCCCGCAACGCCACCTGCTCGACCGATTCCTCGCCGGTGACATACAGCGTCCGGTGTGCGGCCCCCAGCGCTGCACCGGCCTGCAGCAGCAACGTCGACTTGCCGATGCCAGGGTCGCCGCCGATCAGCACCACGCCGCCTGCCACCAGTCCACCGCCCAGCACCCGGTCGAACTCCTCGAGACCGGTCGCGATGCGCGTATTTTCCTGCGCCTTGACCGACGACAGCGACGTGATCGTCGAGCGCGTTCCTGCCACCGATTCAAACCGCACGGCCACGGGCGCCGCGACCGTCTCGACCAAGGTGTTCCACACGCCGCAATGCGGGCATTGGCCTTGCCACTTGGGGGCGGAGCCCCCGCATTCGGTGCAGGCGTAGATGGTCTTGGTCTTGGCCATGCGCAGGTGCCGCGCCTTAACGCAGTTGGCGCGGATGCACGACCGCCGTGCCGAGCTTGCCGACCACGACGCCAGCGGCTTCGTTGGCGATATGCACGGCGTTGCCGAACGACGCGCCCGCTGCCAGCAGCACGCCGATCGTGGCGATCACTGTGTCGCCCGCGCCGGAGACGTCGAACACTTCACGCGCCTGCGCCGCAATGGTGAGGGCACTGTCGGCCGTAAAGAGGCTCATGCCCTCCTCCGACCGCGTGACCAGCAGCGCGTCGAGCGCCAGATCGGCGCGCAGCGCCTGCGCCTTGGTGGCGAACGAGGCTTCGTCGGTCCAGGTGCCCACCACTTGCCGGAACTCCGACCGGTTGGGCGTGAGCATCGTCGCGCCGCGATAGCGCGAGAAATCCTCGCCCTTCGGATCGACCAGCACCATCTTGCCGGCGGCACGGGCACTGGCAATCATCGACGCAATATGCGCGAGACCACCCTTGCCATAGTCGGACAGGATGACAAGATCCGCCGCGGCGACCATGCGCTCATAGTCGGCCAGCTTGGCCGCCAGCACTTCATGCGATGGCGCGGTTTCGAAGTCGATGCGCAGCAGTTGCTGCTGTCGGGCGATCACCCGCAGCTTCACCGTGGTGGGCAGCGTGGGGTCGCGCAGCAGGGAGGCATGCACATGCTCGGCCTCGAGCAATCGCGCCAGCGCGCTGGCTGGTTCATCGTCGCCGACGACCGACAGCAGCGACGAGTGCGCACCCAATGCCGCCGCATTGCGCGCCACGTTGGCGGCTCCACCAGGTCGCTCTTCCGTGCGGGCGATCCGCACGACCGGCACCGGCGCTTCGGGCGAAATGCGCTCGACGTCGCCGAACCAGTAGCGATCGAGCATGACGTCGCCGACGACCAACACTTTCGCGCGCGCAACGCCCGCGGCATACGAGGAAAAGTGAGTTGCGCTCATGGCTGTGGTCAGCGGCGGCCAATCGCGAAGTACTCGAGCCCCGCAGCGCGGACCTGCCGTGGATCGTAAAGGTTGCGTCCGTCGAAGACCAGCTTTTCGCGCAGCGTGCTGCACAACGCGTCGAAGTCGGGGCTGCGGAATTCCTGCCACTCCGTCACCACCACCAGCGCATCGGCGTCCTCGCACGCGGCCATCGGCGACGTGGCATAGCGCAAGTGCGGCGCGGCGCCGAACACACGCGCAGCCTCTTCCATCGCGACCGGATCGTAGGCCACCACCTGCGCGCCATGCGCACCCAGCGCGTCGATGATCACGCGCGACGGCGCCTCGCGCATGTCGTCGGTGTTGGGTTTGAAGGCCAATCCCCACAGCGCCAGCGTGCGGCCCTTGAGATCACTGCCGAGGCGCGCAACGATCTTGTCGACCAGCACCCGCTTCTGCGCGTCGTTGACGGCTTCGACCGCATGGATCAACTTGAGTGGCATCCCCAGCTGCGTGGCCATGTATTGCAGGGCCTTCACGTCCTTCGGAAAGCAGCTGCCGCCGTAGCCCACGCCGGGGTAGAGGAACTGGTAGCCGATGCGCGGGTCGGACCCGATGCCCTGGCGCACCATCTCGATGTCTGCACCGAGTTTGTCGGCAAGGTTGGCGACCTCGTTCATGAACGAAATGCGCGCAGCCAGCATCGCGTTCGCCGCATATTTGGTGAGCTCGGCCGAGCGCACGTCCATCACCAGGAAGCGCTCGTGATTGCGCATGAACGGCGCGTAGACCTTGCGCAGCGCGGCAATCGCCTGCTCGTCGTCGGCGCCGATCACCACGCGATCGGGCTTCATGAAGTCCTCGACCGCAGCACCTTCCTTCAGGAACTCCGGGTTGGACGCGATCGCGAATGGAATGGCCTCGCCGCGCAGCGACAACTCCTCGGCAATGGCCGCCTGCACGCGGTCCGCCGTGCCCACCGGCACCGTGGACTTGTCCACCACCACCTTGAAGCCGCGCATCCGGCGGCCGATGTTGCGCGCCGCCGCGATGACGTATTGCATGTCCGCACTGCCATCTTCGTCCGGCGGCGTGCCCACGGCGATGAACTGCAGCGTGCCGTGCTCGACCGATGCATCCACGTCCGTGGTGAAGCGCAGGCGCCCCGCCGCGACGTTCCGGCGCACCATGGCCTCAAGCCCCGGCTCATGGATCGGCACCCCGCCGCTGTTGAGCACGGCGATCTTGCGCGCATCGACATCGAGGCACAGCACGTCGTTGCCGACCTCGGCGAAACAGGTGCCGGTCACGAGACCGACATACCCGGTGCCGATCATCGTGATCTTCATGCCGCCGCAATCCCCGTTCGTGCGAGCGACGCGTTGATCGCCTGCAATGTCGCCAGCGGGTCGCGCGCCTGGGTGATGGGCCGGCCGATCACCAGGTAGTCCGCGCCCGCCTGCACCGCGGCTCCCGGCGTCACGATGCGCGCCTGGTCGTCCTTGGCCGAATCGGCCAGGCGGATGCCCGGCGTCACCAGTTTGAAATCGGGGCCACATGCCAAACGAAGCGTAGCGGCCTCATGGGCCGAGCACACGACACCGTCGAGGCCGCAGTCGCGCGTCAAACGTGCCAATTGCAAGACTTCGTCGGCGGCGGTGCCCGCATGCCCGACTTCGCGCAGATCGGCGTCGGCGAGACTGGTCAACACGGTGACACCGATCAGCATCGGGGCGGGGCGACCCGCGGCCGTTGACGTGTCGTCAACGGCCTTGCGCGCGGCGCGCAGCATGGCGCGACCACCGCTGGCATGCACGTCGATCATGTAGACACCGAGGCGCGTGGCCGCCGCGCACGCGCTGGCCACTGTATTCGGGATGTCGTGGAACTTGAGGTCGAGGAACACCGAAAACCCGCGATCGACCATCCACCGCACCGGCTCGGGGCCGCCGATGACGAACAACTCCTTGCCCACTTTCAGTCCGCATTGCAGCGGGTCGAGGCGGTCGGCCAGGCCCAGCGCGGCCATCGGATTGGCGAAGTCGAGCGCGACGAAAACGCGGGGCGCGGAGGCTGGTGAAGTGCTCATGCGGATTCCTGGGAAGGCGATGGCGGCGACGCTTTCATGCATAGCCGTCCGGGGTCTCGGTGCGCTTCGGAGAATACGTTTCCCACTTGAGGCAACCCGGGCAGCGCCAGTAATATTGCTTCGCGCGGAAGCCGCAATGGTCGCACTTGTACATGCCAAGCCGCTTGATGTGCTGGGCAACCAGGCCCTTCACCAGTTCGAGGTCATGGCGCCGGTCGGCGGGGGCGGCCAGCAACTGCGCTTCGAGCAGGCGGTCGAGTCCGAGCAACGTCGGGTTGCGTACGAGCTCGTCTTTGATGAGGCCGGCGGCGGCATCGGGGCCTTCATGCTCCAGCACCAGCGTGAACAGTGCGTTGAGAAGATCGAGCGACGGGTATTGCGCCTGGTAGCTTCGCAAGACACGGATACCTTGCGCCACTGCGCCCTGCTTGCGCCAGGCCTCAGCCATCCGATCGGCGGCCAGTGCGAGGAATGCCGGATTTTGCGTCTCGATCTTCTGCCACAGCGTGAGCGCGCCTGCAACATCGCCCTGCTGCAACTGCGCGTCGCCGGCCACCATCGTCGCGCGCGCACAGCCGCGATAGGCGGCGAACGCCGCGTCGAGCTCGCGCTGCGCCGTCGCGTAGTCGGATTCGAGCAGCGCAGCCTGCGCGAGTTCGCAGCGGTACTGCGCGATTTCCTTGAAGTACGGTTGCTTGGCCAGCGCTTCCATCCGCTGCGTGGCGGCGATCGCCTTGTTCCAGTCCTTCTCGGTCTCGTAAATCGAGATCAGGTGCGCGATCGACGAATGTTCGAACGGCGTGCCATCGAGCTTGGTGAAAAGTTCCTCGGCGCGATCGAGGAGACCGGCGCGATGGAAGTCCTGCGCCAGCTCGTAATTGGCCATTGTGCGCTTGTCCGCCGGAAGGTCCGGCCGGTCGAGCAGGTTCTGGTGCATGCGGATCGCGCGGTCGATCTCGCCTTGCCGGCGGAACAGGGAACCCAGCGCGAAATGCAGGTCGATCGTCTGCGGATCGACCTTGACCACCTCGATGAACGACTCGATGGCCTTGTCGGGTTGCTCATTGAGCAGGAAGTTGAGGCCACGGAAATACGACAGCGGCAGCGCGCGCGATTCGCGCAGCAGGTGCTTGATGTCGATGCGTGCCGCCATCCAGCCCAGCCCGAAGAACACTGCCGGAATCGGCAGCAGCCACCACAGTTCGAAGTCCATGGCGGGGCCGTTAGCGCGCGAGGATCACAGGACGTCCGGCAGGCCGTCGTTGCGCGGAAAGGTGTTGGCAGGCGCCGGCGCGCCGCCTGGCGCGGTCCCGCGCTGCTCCCGCCGCAACCTGCTTAGCTGGCGCTTCAGCCGTGACGCACGCAATGCGCCGGCCAGGAGACCCGCCGCCACACCCGCCGCGAACGCGATCAGCACCACGAAGATCAGCGGCGCCTGCAGGTTGGCGACATTGAAGATGCGCAGCGTCACCGTGTCGGCGTTCTGCAGCGAGATGAACAGCAGGGCCACAAAGACGATGGCGTAGATGATCCAGCGCACGGTTTGCATGGGGCGGATTATGCCACCGCAGGCTGAACCTTCCCCAGCAAAAAAAACGGGCGGAAGAGTTTCCTCTCCCGCCCGTACTATTGCCGGCCGCGCGCAAGGGAATCGTGCGGCCTATTTCGGACCTTCGTCGGTGAAATCGACACGCTCACGCAACTCCTTGCCCGCCTTGAAGTGCGGCACGAACTTCTGCGGCACCTGCACCTTCTCACCGGACTTCGGATTGCGGCCGGTGCGGGGCGGACGATAGTTGAGGCCGAAGCTGCCAAACCCGCGGATCTCGATGCGCTCCCCTTTCGCGAGGGACTCGCCCATCGCGTCGAGGATCATTTTGACCGCCAGCTCGGCATCCTTGGCAACCAACTGCGGAAACTGGGCCGCCAGGCGGTCGATCAGCTCCGATTTGGTCATTGCGGCGTTCCCGTGGTTCAACCGTTGCTCTTGTTGTCTGATAGCTTGGCCTTGAGCAGCGCGCCCAGATTGGTCGTGCCCGTGTTGGCGCCCGCGTTCTCGGCACTGACGCGCTGCATCGCTTCGCCTTCCTCGGCGTTGTCCTTCGCCTTGATCGACAGGTTGATGCTGCGATTCTTGCGGTCGATGTTGATGATCATTGCGTTGACAGCGTCACCTTCCTTCAGGTGCGTACGCATGTCCTCGACGCGGTCACGCGACAGCTCGGACGCCCGCAGGTAGCCTTCGATGTCGCCACCGAGGCCGATCACGGCACCCTTGCCATCCAGCGACTTGACCGTCCCGTCGACGATGCTGCCCTTGTCGTGCATGGCCACGAAGTTGGTGAACGGATCGCCTTCGAGCTGCTTGATGCCCAGCGAAATGCGCTCGCGCTCGACGTCGATGGCCAGCACCACGGCTTCGACCTCCTGGCCCTTCTTGTAGTCGCGCACGGCGGTTTCGCCAGTCGCGTTCCACGAGAGGTCGGACAGATGCACGAGACCATCGATGCCACCCGGAAGACCGACGAACACGCCGAAGTCGGTAATCGACTTGATCATCCCGGTGACCTTGTCACCCTTCTTGTGGTTCATCGAGAAGTCATCCCACGGGTTCGGCATGCACTGCTTCATGCCGAGCGAGATACGGCGACGGTCCTCGTCGATCTCGAGGATCATCACTTCGACTTCGTCGCCCAGTTGCACGACCTTGGTGGGATGGATGTTCTTGTTGGTCCAATCCATTTCGGAGACGTGGACGAGGCCTTCGATGCCCGACTCGATCTCGACGAACGCGCCGTAATCGGTGATGTTGGTGACTTTGCCGAATAGACGCGTGCTCTGCGGGTAGCGGCGCGACAGGCCCACCCACGGATCTTCGCCCAACTGCTTCATGCCGAGCGAGACGCGGTTCTTTTCCTGGTCGAACTTCAAGATCTTGGCGGTGACTTCGTCGCCGACAGCCAGCACTTCCGACGGATGCTTGACGCGGCGCCACGCGAGGTCGGTGATGTGCAGCAGGCCGTCGATGCCGCCCAGGTCGACGAACGCGCCGTAATCCGTGATGTTCTTGACGATGCCTTTGACGATCGCGCCTTCGGCGAGCGTCGACAAAAGCTTCTCGCGTACTTCGCCCTGGCTCTCTTCGAGCACGGCACGACGCGACACGACGACGTTGTTGCGCTTGCGGTCGAGCTTGATGACCTTGAACTCGAGTGCCTTGTTCTCGAACGGGGACGTGTCCTTGACCGGGCGGATGTCGACGAGCGAACCCGGCAGGAAGGCGCGGATGCCGTTGATCATGACGGTCAGGCCGCCCTTGACCTTGCTGGTGACGAGACCCGACACGATGAGGCCCTGCTCCATCGCGGCTTCGAGGTCGTGCCATGCCTTCAAGCGCTGGGCCTTGTCGCGCGACAGCTTCGTTTCGCCATAGCCGTCTTCAAGCGACTCGATGGCAACCGTGACGAAGTCTCCGGCCTTGACTTCGATTTCGCCCTTGTC
>JBBQEY010000068.1:0-13545 GCA_038321425.1 Burkholderiales bacterium
CGTGGCCATCAGCGGCCTGCCGGCCGCGGCGCAAGCCGAACTCGCCCAACTCTTCGCGCTGCTGTCGCTGCCCCCGGTACGGCTTGCCGTGGCCCGCCTCGACGCGCCGTGGGCGCAGGCCGCGCCCGCACAGGTACGCGCGTGCCTCGACCGGTTTCGCGACAGTCCGCTGATCCTGCTGCGTGCAGCGTACGGCGCGCTGCATCAGCTGACGTTCGCGGCGTGGTACGGCAACCCGGGCGCGTGGCCGGCGATCGGCTACCCGGGTCCCCCGGTGCTTGCATGACGATGTCGACGCCGATCGGCTTCGCGGACCCGTGGACATCCAGCGCCCGCGCGGGCTGGAACGTCGTCGATGCGTCCACGCTGACGGAGGACCTCAACCTCGAGGCCGACGTCGTGATCGTCGGCAGCGGCGCGGGGGGCGGTACCGCTGCGGAAATTCTCGCGGACGCCGGGCTACGCGTGCTGCTGGTCGAAGAAGGACCGCTCAAATCCTCGCGGGACTTCAGGATGCTTGAAGCCGATGCCTATCTGCAACTCTACCAGGACTCGGCAGCGCGCAAGACCCGCGACAAGGCGATCAACATCCTGCAGGGACGTTGTGTCGGTGGCGGCACCACCGTCAACTGGACCAGCTCGTTCCGCACGCCGCCCACCACGCTGGCGTACTGGCATCGTCACTTCGGGCTTACCGCGCTCAGCGAAGCCTCGCTGGCGCCGTGGTTCGCGCAGATGGAAGCGCGCCTGGCGATCGCGCCATGGGACGTGGCGCCCAACGCCAATAACGAGGCGCTGGCCCGCGGCGCGCGCCAATTGGGCATTGCCGCGCCCGCGATCCGGCGCAACGTCAAGGGCTGCTGGAACTTGGGCTACTGCGGCATGGGATGTCCGACCAACGCCAAGCAATCGATGCTCGTCACGACAATTCCTGCCGCGTTGGCCAAGGGCGCGACGTTGGTCACCCGCGTGCGCGCCGAGCGTTTCGTCATCCGCGGCGATCGCGTCGTTGCGCTCGATGCGCGCGCGATGAACGCGGCCGGCACCGCCACCACCGGTCGCCGCGTGACGTTGCGCGGCTCGACTTTCATCAGCGCAGCCGGTGCGATCGGCACGCCGGGCCTGCTGCTGCGCAGCCATCTGCCCGATCCGCTGGCACTGACCGGCCGGCGCACGTTTCTGCATCCGTCGGTCGTGTCCGCCGCCGTGATGCCGGAGGTCGTCGACGGCTTCGCCGGCGCGCCGCAGACCATTTACTCGGATCACTTTCTCGATACGCAGCCTGTCGACGGACCAATCGGCTACAAGCTCGAGGCACCGCCGTTGCATCCGATCCTCACCGCGATCACGCTCGCCGAAGATGGCGAGGCCCACGCTGCGTCGATGCGGCAGTTCCGCCATCTGCAGGTCGTGATCGCGCTGCTGCGTGACGGCTTCCACGCCGACAGCCCCGGCGGCACGGTCGTGCTGCGCGGCGATGGCACGCCGGTCCTCGATTATCCGCTGACACCCTATGTGTGGGACGGTGTGCGCCGCGCGTTCGTGGCGATGGCGGAGATCCAGTTTGCCGCGGGCGCGCGCTCGGTGCGGCCGATCCACGGCAGCGGCCACGAGTTCACGAGCTTCGCGCAGGCCCGCAAGGCAATCGTGGACTTTGACTTGGCGCCGCTGGTGACGCGCGTGGTATCCGCGCATGTGATGGGCGGTGCCCCGATGGGGGCCGATCCGCGCCGGGCCGTCGTCGATCTCGACGGCCGGCATCATCTGCTGCGCAACCTGCATGTAATGGATGGCTCGCTCTTCCCCACCTCGATCGGCGCGAATCCGCAGTTGTCGATCTACGCGATCGCTGCCCGCCTCGCCACGGGCCTTGCCGTGCAATTGAAGCCGCGGCCGGCATCCTGATTAGTGTGACTGCTCTAGACAAATTGCGTAACGTGTGTTCCAAGCGTGCCACGCACGCGTGCCTACCTACAAAGGAGAACACCACATGCGCAATTCGATCGAATCCCGTACCAACCCCGTCGGCGACGCGGTACTGAACGCATCCCGCCAGATGTGGCTTGCCGGCCTTGGTGCCGCTGTCGTCACGCGCGACTGGGCACAATCCGAAGCCGGCCAGGTTTTCCGCACGCTGGTCAAGGAAGGCACTGCCGTCGAGTCGCGCACGATCCGCCTCGTCGGTGATCGCCTCGAAGGCTCCTTCGCAGTGGCCAACACCATCTGGAAGCAGGCACGCACCACCGTGCAGGCCACGGTGAAGCAGGCCGCCGACACCGCAGTTACGCTGGTGCAGAGCAACCTGCCCAAGTCGTTGCCGAAGGTGACGCTACCCGCGATGCTGACGACCGCCGCACCCGCCAAGGCCGCGAAGCGCGTCAAGCGCGCCACCAAGGCCAAGCGTGCCACCACCAAGCGCGCATCCAAGGTCGTCACGCGCGCGAAGCGCACGACGAAGGCCCCGCGCAAGTAATTCTCCGCTAACATTGAACGCGAAAGGGAGCCGTCAGACGCTCCCTTCGCCTTGAATGAGGAGAACCATGCCGGACCCCAAGCCTTCCGGGCGCGCGCCGCGCACCCGGAAGCTTCCTGCAGCACGCAGCGCACCTGCGTCGCGTCGCAAGTCCGGCATCGGCCTGGCGCTCGCCGGTGGCGGTCCGCTGGGCGGCATCTACGAAGTCGGCGCACTGCTCGCGCTGGCAGACTCCCTCGACGGACTCGACTTCAACGACCTCGACGTCTATGTCGGTGTGTCGTCAGGCGGGTTCGTGGCGGCGGCGCTGGCCAACGGGCTCTCTCCTGCACAGATGTACCGACTCTTCATCGACGACGGTGCCGATGCCGCGTTGAAGCCCGAAATTTTCCTGCGCCCGGCGTTCGCGGAGTTCGGCCGTTGCCTCACCGCGTTGCCCGGCCTCGCCGCGCGCGCCACGCTGCAATACCTGCGCGATCCGTTTCATCACGGCGTGGCCGAATCCTTCGCCACGCTGGCGCGCGCCATTCCCACCGGGTTCTTCGAGAACCGCGCGATCGACGCCTTCCTGGCCCGTCTCTTTGCCGCGCCGGGCCGCACCAACGACTTCCGCAACCTGAAGCACAAGCTCTTCCTGGTCGCCACCAACCTCGACACCGGTGCGTCGGTCACGTTCGGCCCCAACCAGCATGCGCACGTGCCCATTTCACGTGCGATCGAGGCGTCCAGCGCGCTGCCGGGCCTCTTTCCGCCAGTGGTGATCGACGGCGCGTACTACGTCGACGGCGCGCTCAACAAGACGCTGCATGCGTCGGTGGCGCTCGACGAAGGCGTGCAGCTGCTGCTGTGCGTCAACCCGCTGGTGCCGTTCGATGCGAGCTCGGCAACGCATGCCAAGGCACTGACGGTCGACAAATTGAATCAGGGCGGCCTGCCTCTGGTGCTGGCGCAAACCTTTCGGGCGATCGTCCACTCCCGGATGAAGACAGGGATGGAGAAGTACCACCGGCAATATCCCGATGCCGACATCCTGCTGTTCGAGCCGCACCGCGAGGATGCCGACATGTTCTTCGCCAACATCTTCAGCTACTGGCAACGAAAGCACCTGTGCGCGATGGCCTTCGCCAAGACCCGGCAGAGCCTGCTCGCCCGCGCCGCGCAGTTGAAGCCCCTGTTGCGCAAGCACGGCATCACGCTGCGCCTCGACCGATTGCAGGAGGACGCGCGCACCGTGCATGACAGCGTCAACGACGCGCGGCCCTTGCGGCCGGATGTGAAGACCAGCAGCGTCCGGCAGACGAAGCGCGAGCTGCGGCATGCACTCGACACTCTCGAACGCGCGATCGCCGTGACGCGCTGAGTCCAGCCGGGGCCCGGCAGCGCCTTCCTGGCCCCGAATCCGTTGTTGCGTATCGGGCTCCCGAACATTCGCATTACACTGCCGCCCCATGGCCGAGAAAAAGCCCCCGCGGCGCACGCGCGAACGCATCCTCGAAACCAGCCTCGCGCTGTTCAATCGTTTCGGCGAGCCGCACGTCACAACGGCCGACATCGCCGACGAGATGAACATCAGCCCGGGCAACCTTTACTACCACTTCCGCAACAAGGATGACATCATCGGCGAGTTGTACGCCGGCTACGAAGCGGCCGTCGTCCCGCTGCTTGCGGTGCCGGAGGAGCCCCCACCCGGCGTCGAGGACCTGTGGTTCCTGCTGCATGCGCTGTTCGAGCGCATGCGCCAATTTCGTTTCCTGTTTCGCGATCTGGACGAGATCACATCACGCAACCGCAAACTGGCCTCGCGCTTCGCCGAGCTCACCCGGCGCGGTGAACGCACCGTGATAGAGTTGTGTCGAGCCTTGGTGCGTAGCGGACAGATGGCGGCCACCGAGCGCGAGATCGGCGCAGTGGCGACCAACGTCGCGTTGGTGTCCACCTACTGGATGTCGTGGCAGCGGGTCACCGGCGTGGCAAGCGGCACACCCGGTGACATCCGCGATGTCAGCCTCGATCACGCGGCCTACCAAGTGCTGGCCCTGATCGCACCATTCCTGCTGGGCGACGGCCGCGCGCTGATCGAGCGCCTCGGTGACGACTATCTTTGACGCGCATCAAGCGCGAAGGAGCGACGATGGCGAAGAAATGGGCGAAGTTTCCGCATGCCGACAAGGCGTATGCCTACGACGCGGCGGCGTTGAAGAAGAACTGGGCGCGGCTTCATCGCGGCGACTGCGAGCCCTTCCCCAAGGACGCGGATGTCCTTGAGGCCTGGCGCCACTTCCACGCGGGTGAGTTCCAGCAGGCGGTCGAGGCGGGCAATGCGGCAGGCGGCGCCGGCGTCAATGCGGCCGTCAAGGCGCAGGTGGTCTACGCCCATTATCTCGAGAAAGCAGGCGCCGGCAAGATTGCGCTGCTCGAGGAAGCGGCCGGATGGGCCGACGCGCACCGCGACGATGCCCCCAAGGACGCCAACGCGCACTATCTCTATGCGTTCGCCCTGGGTCGCTACAGCCAGGGCATCAGCGTGGCCAAGGCGCTGGCGCAGGGCTTCGGCGGCAAGATCAAGGACGCGCTGCTCACCACGCTGAAGCTCGATGCAAAGCACGCCGACGCCCATACGGCCTATGGTTCCTTCCAGGCCGAGGTGATCGACAAGGCGGGCGGCATCGTGGCCGGCCTCACCTACGGTGCGAAGAAGGATTCGGCCGTCGAGCACTACCAGAAGGCGGTAAAGCTCTTCCCGGACTCAGCCATCACGCGCATCGAATACGGCAACGGGCTCATCATGCTGTTCGGCAAGAGCAAGATTGCCGAAGCCACGGCCCTGTACGAAGAGGCGGTGGCGCAAAAGCCGATGGATGCGATGGAGCGGCTGGACGTCGAGCTTGCGAGGTCGGAACTGGAATAGACTGGTCGTCCGCCTGTCCCCAAGGGATCCGATTTTGCCAAGTTTTCGCGCGAGGTTGCACTTCAACCTGCGACTGCCGGCCACCGCGTTGCTCACGGCCTGCCTGGTGCTGGCGCCCTCGGTGCGCGCACAGGGCAAGGCCGCGCCTGCGGGCGCCGCTCCACCCGCCGCGGCCAAGGCCGCCGACAAGCCGGCCGAGCGCATCGACACGCTGCGGCGCATCCGTGACACTGGCATCCTGACACTGGGGGTCCGCGAGTCGAGCGTCCCGTTCTCGTTTCTCGATGCGCAGAAACAGCCGCAGGGCTACTCGGTGGATCTGTGCATGCGGATCGCCGACACGATCAAGGCCGAGCTCAAGCTGCCCAAACTCGAGGTGCGGTTCGTGCCGGTCTCGTCGTCGAACCGGATCCCGATGCTGGTCGACGGCAAGATCGACCTCGAATGCGGATCCACCACCAACACGCGCGACCGGCAGAAGCAGGTAGCGTTCGCGTACACGTCGTTCGTGGCGGGCATCAAGATGCTGGCCAAACGCACGGCCAACATCAATACCCTCGAGGACCTGCGCGGCAAGGATATCGTGGTCACGAAGGGCACTACCAGCGAGAAGATCGTGCAGAGCCTCAACACCGAGCGCCTGTTGAACATGAAGATCATCACCGCGGCGGACCACGCGGAGTCATTCAAGGCGGTGGAAGACGGGAAAGCCATGGCATTCCCCATGGACGACGTGCTGCTCTACGGCCTCATCTCCAAGTCGAAGAAACCGGACGACTTCGCGGTGGTGGGGAAGTACCTGTCGGTGGAGCCGTATGCGATTATGCTGCGCCGTGACGAGCCGGCCTTCGAGAAACTCGTCAATCGCGCGCTGATCGATCTCTTCCAGACAGGCGAGATCAAGCGCCTCTACGCCAAGTGGTTCAACACGAAGGAACTGGTGGTGCCGCTCAACCAGTATCTGCGCGAAGCCTTTTCGACGCCGAATACGTATCCGGCGTGGCCCTGACGCATTGCGCCCTCGCCAGCTAGGCGACGCCTGCCACAGCCGCGGCTTCCGCCGGATCGAGTTCGCGGTCTCGCGGCCACGGTGCCATCAGCGTCACCAGCACCAGTTTCTCGAACTCCGCCGCGAAGCCCTCGATCACGCGCTCGGGATCGGGGCACAAGCCTCGATCACTGATCAATCCGAACTGCACCGCGCCGTTGTACGACAGGATCGAGACCCCCATGCCGATGTCGCCTGATTGCGGCACCCAGAACATCAGGCTCTCGATGCGCTTGCCGGCAAGGAACAGGGGCTCCTGCGGGCCCGGCACATTGGTCATCACCGACGTGGCATTGCGGGCCAGTGCCTGTAGCAGAACTTCCTGCAAAGCCTTCGGTGCCGAACCCATCGCGGCCAGCAGCCCCAACGCCAAAATCGGCTGGAACGAGCCCTTCAGCGCATTCATGTTCGCGCGCACGGCGTAGAGCCGCTCGACCGGATTCTCGATGCCGATCGGCAACTCGAGGAACACGAGGCCGAACTGGTTGCCGAGCTTGTAGGCCTTTTCCATCGACCGCAGGTTGATCGGTACGAGCGCGCGGATCATCACGCCATCGACATCGTCGCCCTTGCCCACAAGGTAAGCGCGAATGGCACCTGCCACGCACGACAGCAACACATCGTTGACCGACGCATCCAGCGCCTTGCCGATGGTCTTGACCTCCGCCAGCGGCAGCGGATCGGCCCATGCCACGCGCTTGCCTATACCCGGCTTGCCCTTGAAGCGCGTGGCCGAATCCTGCGGCATCAGCACCAGCTTCGCGATCTCCGCAGTAAACGCCGATCCTTGCCCCGCAAGGGCCACTGCCTTGCTTGGGTCGGACCACAGTTCCACACCCTTCTCGAGTATCGTGGTGCCCACCTTGCGCGCGGTATCCATTGCATTCGAAAACGGCGCCAGCAGCTGGCCCAGCGTATCGTCGGGATCGGTCTTGCGGCGCGGCCGCGGCTCGAACGGCATGGCCGGCGGACCGTTGGGCGCCGCATCGGTCATCGACAGCATCACGCGCACCAGCGCAATGCCGTCGGCGTAGCTGTGGTGAATGCGCACCACCACCGCGCTGCCGCCCTGGTAGTTATCGACGAGATGGAATTGCCACATCGGCCGCGCCGGATCGAGTGGCGTCGTGGACAACCGCGACACGAAATCCTGCAACTCCTGGCGTCCCGCCTTGCCGGGAAGCGCCGTGTGCACCACGTGGCGCTCGATGTCGAAGTGGCGGTCGGTTTCCCAGAACGCCATGCCGGGCCTCTCGACCGCGCGCTGCTTGAACCGGCGAAAGACCAGAAAGCGCTCGCCGACCACTTCGCGCAGTCGCGCCAGCGCAATGCGATCCGAGAACAGCAACACGCCACAGATCATCATCAGGTTCTGCGGACGGTCCATGCGCAGCCACGCGGTATCGACCGCGGAGATCTTTTCGCGTTTGGAAGTCGCTGGCATGGTCGAGCGGAAGAAGGGGTGCGCTGGAGGCGGATGCGTTGCGCGTGCGATCGCGTTCGCGCTAAAGTAGCACGAATAACCGCTGGCAGACGAGGAGGACGCGATGGCCCAGGCCCCGAAAAAAGACGATCTCAAGGCAAAGTTCGAAGCCGCCGCAGGCGCGGCGAAGCAGACCAGGAAGAAGCCCGACAACGCCACGCTGCTGAAGCTCTACTCGTACTACAAGCAGGCCACGGACGGCGACGTGAAGGGCGATCGGCCGGGCGGCTTCGATTTCGTCGGCGGCGCCAAGTTCGATGCGTGGTCGAAGCTGACCGGCATGTCCCGGGACGAGGCCATGACCAACTACGTGAAGCAGGTCGAGAAACTCAACCGGGACTAGCCCGGCCGTCCAGCCTTACTTCATCGCGGCCTTCGCCACCTTGGTGGCGGTTCGCATCGTCTTCTTCGCAGTCTTGGTGGCGCTGCTCACGGCGCCCGTGGCCGTGCGCGCGGCACTGGCGGCGGTCCGCGTGGCCGACTTCACCATGCGTTTCACCGTCGAGGCCGGCGCCGCGGGGCGACGCTTGGGCTTCACGCCGGTAGCCTTGATCAATTCATTGACGGCCTCCGACAGCACGTCCACGCGCTCGGTCAGCCGCTCGACATCGCTTTGCGTATGCACGCCGAGCTTCGACAGCGCGCGTGCCACGCGGTCTTCGAACACCTGTTCCAGCTTGTCCCAGGTGCCGCCCACGCCCTGCTTCACTTCGCTGACCTTGGCCTTGGCCGCACCCTTGGCCGCGGCCGCAGTGTCCACCGCCGCCCGCCGTGTTTTCGTTTCCAAGACTTCCCCTTGCTTGACGAGTGTTTCGAAGACCTTCATGCCTTCTGCCTGCGCGCGCGAGAACGCCCCCAGCCCGGCCAGCCAAATCTGCCGGGAAGATTCGAGGACGGCTTGCGACATTTCCTTGCCGTCGCCGGCGTCCTTGTCAGCCAGTCCGGCCTTGGCCTTCTTCAACATGGTGAATTCTCCTGAGATGGGTGCGTCCGCGCGCGTGCGGGTGTGATGCACATCTTCGATTCTAAGGTGCAGGACTAGAGGATTCATACTAAATGCCGCAGGCGTACAATCGACGATGCTTTCCGCGCCTGCGATTATCGGCACGGCACGACAAGCCTAGATAAAAACCAGCGCACGACGAACCGGCCAGGCGGTTGCCCGGCAGGTCGGGACCGGCGCGTCACGATCGAATCGCAAGGAGGAACGGATGGCCTACTTTGTCACCGGCGCAACCGGCTTCATCGGACAATTCCTGGTGCGCAACCTGTTGAAGCGCGGACAGCCGATTTACGTGCTGGTCCGCAAGTCTTCGGTAAAAAAGCTCGATGCGCTGCGCGAGGAGTGGGGGGCCACCGACAAGCAGATCCTTCCGGTCGTCGGCGATCTCGGCAAGAAGAACCTCGGCGTGGCAGATGCGGACCTGCGCAAGCTGAAGGGCAAGGTCGACCAGATGTTCCACCTGGCCGCGATCTACGACTTGAAGGCCGACGCGCAGGCGCAGCAGATCGCCAACGTCGATGGCACGCGACACGCGGTGCAGTTCGCCGACGCCGTCGGCGCCAAGTGCTTCCACCATGTCAGCTCGATCGCGGCCGCGGGGCTCTATGACGGCGTGTTCCGCGAGGACATGTTCGAGGAAGCCGAGGATCTCGACCACCCGTATTTCAAGACGAAGCATGATTCGGAAGCGGTGGTGCGCAATGAATGCAAGCGTCCGTTCCGGATCTACCGGCCGGGCTTCGTGGTGGGTGACTCGAAGACCGGCTACATCGACAAGATCGACGGGCCGTATTACTTCTTCAAGTTCATCCAGAAGATGCGCAACATGCTGCCGCCGTGGATGCCGATGGTGGGCATCGAGGGCGGCCGCATCAACATCGTGCCCGTCGACTATGTGGCGGATGCGATCGACCATCTCGCCCACAAGAAGGGGCTCGACGGCAAATGCTTCCACCTGACGGATGCCGAGCCACATCGCATCGGTGAAGTGCTGAACATCTTCGCCAAGGCAGCGCATGCGCCGCAGATGACGATGCGCCTCAACGCGCGGATGTTCGGTTTCATTCCCGCGCCGATCCTGTACGGGCTGGGTTCGCTGGCGCCGGTCAAGCGGATGATGCGCGCGGTACTGCACGACCTTGGCGTGCCGAAGGATGTGTTCCAGTTCATCAATTGGCCAACGCGCTACGACAATCGTGAAACGGTGAAGGCACTCAAGGGATCGGGCATCAGCGTGCCGGCGCTCGAAACCTACGCGCCGAGGCTCTGGGACTACTGGGAGCGCAACCTCGACCCGGATCTTTTCATTGACCGCAGCCTCGAAGGCAAGGTGAAGGACAAGGTCATCGTCGTCACTGGCGCGTCGTCGGGCATCGGCCGTGCCACCGCCATCAAGATGGCCAGCGCCGGCGCCAAGGTGATCCTGGTCGCGCGCGGCGAGGAAAAGCTGATCGAGACGAAGAAGGAGATCGAGGCTGCCGGCGGGCGTTGCTGGATGGTCACGGCGGACGTGTCCGAACTCGCGTCCTGCGATGCGCTGGTGGCGCGCGTGCTGAAAGAGCACGGCACCTGCCATTACCTGGTCAACAACGCCGGCCGCTCGATCCGGCGCGGGGTGATCAATTCCTTCGACCGCTTCCACGATTACGAGCGCACGATGCAGCTCAATTACTTCGGCGCGCTGCGGCTCATCATGGGCTTCCTGCCAAAGATGATTGAGCAGCGGCAGGGCCACATCATCAACATTTCCTCCATCGGCGTGCTGTCGAATGCGCCGCGATTCTCGGCGTATGTGGCATCGAAGGCGGCGCTCGACTCTTTCGCGGCCTGCGCTTCGTCGGAGTTCCTCGACAAGGGCATCAACTTCACGACGATCAACATGCCGCTGGTGCGCACCCCGATGATCGCACCCACGAAGATGTACGAGAACGTGCCTACCCTGTCGCCGGAACAGGCGGCCGACCTGGTGGTCGAGGCGATCGTCTACAAGTCGGTGCGGATCGCGACGAGGCTGGGCATCTTCGGGGCGATCAGCCACGCCGCCGCGCCCCGCCTCACGCAGATCATGCTCAACACCGCGTTTAACATGTTCCCGGATTCGGCGGCGGCGCAGGGGAAGAAAGGCGAGCCGACGGCTCCGCAATCATTGAGCCCCGAGCAGATGGCATTTGCACAAATTACGCAGGGGATCCACTGGTAGGAGTCGCCGGCGGCCGTGTAGGCGAGGCTTTTAGCCTCGCGGTGAAATGGTCGCGATGCCTTGTAGGCGAGGCTTTAGCCTCGCGGTGAAATTGTCGCCATGCCTTGTAAGCGAGGTTTCAGCCTCGCGGTGAAATTGTCGCGATGCCTGCGAGGCTGAAGCCTCGCCTACACCTCACCTACAACTCGCCTACGCCATGCCTACGCTGCGCGTGCCTTGCGAATTTCTTCCGCTACGCGCATCCACACGTTGCGATCCCCGAGTAGCGCGTTGTGCGCGACGCCGGCAATGGGTATGTTCTCCGCCCAGTCGAGGCGCGAGGACGTTTGCGGCGTGACCATCGAGTCATGCCACGACCACAGCGACACCACGGGCACGTTTCCCGCGTAGCGCCCCGGCTCGTCGATGCCAGCCAGGAATGCGCTGCCGGGTCGCATGTCCCGCACGGCGGCGCCGAACATCATGTATGCGTGGCGGCTGCCGTGGAATGGCGTGCCGATGGCAATCACGCGCCGCACCAGCGCGCCGCCGTACCGCCGCAGATAGGCGAGGCTGACCAGCCCGCCCATGCTGTGTCCCACCAGCACCACCTGCGAGGCGCCGGTGGCCTGGCGGATCTCCGCAATGCGCGTGGCGATCTGGTCCCCGAAGGAGTCGATGGACGCGAGTGGCGGACCGTAGGAGATCGCATAGACCGGCCCGATGCCTTGCGCATCGAGATAGCGTTTCATGCCGCTCCAGACGCCGGCGTTGCAACCCACGCCATGCACCAGCAACACCGGAAGTCGCGCCGGCGCTGGCGGCGGATCGCGGACCAGCCAGCGATAGGCGATCATCTTCGGCGCCGATTGCGCCAGCGCGACGAATTCCATGATGAAGAAACGCACGCGTTGCCGCCATCCCAGAGTCAATTCATCGGGCGGGGCCGCGCGCATCCACCAGGCCATCGTCACCCACAGGCACGTGAACAGGAAGGGTGCCGCGAGATAGGCGAGCGGCAAGCCGAGCACGAAGGGCCACATGGCCGCGCCCTGCGCAACCGCGCGCGCCGCCCAGGCGATGTACGCCGCGGCACCGCCGGCAACCAGCGCACCCAGGGTGATGGCGGTCCACATGACCGCGTCAGGCAGGCGGAGGCGCGGTCAGACGGACGTCAGACCGCGGCGGGAACGAGCGACTTGCGAAAGCGGTTCAGTTGCTGCACCGTTTCGAAGGTCTCGCCGAAAAGCGAGGACAGGTTCTTCAGGATCATGCCGATCACGCGCTGCTCCCACTTCGCGTCAAAGTGGATCTGCTCGTCAAGCCAGCGCTCGAGCCACGAGGGATCCGGCAGCTTGCTCTGCACGGTGTCGTGCGGAAACATGCCCTTGTTCACATGCAGGTTCGTCGGATGCAGCGGCTTGCTGGCGCGTGCGGCGCTGGCCATCAGCACGCCGATCTTGGCGAAAGCCTGCTTCGCGCCAAGCCCGCCGCGCTCGAGCGCGCGCCGCATGAAGCGCAGGTACGCGCCGCCATGCCGCGCCTCGTCGCGGGCAATGAGCTCGTAGATTTTCTTGATCACCGGTTCGGTATGCCACTCGGCCGCGCAGCGGTACCAGTGGTTGAGGCGGATCTCGCCGCAGAAATGCAGCATCAGCGTCTCGAAGGCCGGCGCCGGGTCGAATTCGAAGCGCACCGCGTGCAACTCCTCTTCCGTGGGCACGAGGTCGGGGCGAAAGCGCTGCAGGTATTCCATCAGCACCAGCGCGTGCTTCTGCTCCTCGTAGAACCAGATCGACATGAACGCGGCGAAGTCGCTGTCATTGCGGTTGTCGCGCAGGAACATCTCGGTGGCCGGCAGCGCCGCCCACTCGGTGATGGCGTTCATCTTGATCGTGCGCGCCTGTTCGTCCGTCAGCCGGCTGGCGTCGAACTCGTGCCAGGGCACGTCGGTGTCGAGACTCCAGCGGACTGCTTCGAATGCCTTGAAGAGTTCGGGATAGAGCATGGGCGTGGAAACGTGACGGGAAACCAGCATATTACCCGCCAGCGCTTCAGGCGTCCCGGTTACCCGGATTGGTGTCGCCTACAACGCAGCCAAGGTCGCTCCCCGCCGGTACGCGCTACTGCTGCGGCACGTAGTGCGAGCGCCAGCTGCGCAACGCATTGATGATCGAGGCGAGGTCCGGGATGAGGACGATGCCGGGAATCGTCTTGCGGATGCGGCGTGTCATCTCGCCGCCGGCCCACAGTGTGACCGGAGCCGGCAGCTGACGGCGCAGCGTAACCAGCCCGTCCGTGGCTTGCCGCACCTGGAAGGCCGCGGAAAACGACAGCGCGACGATGTTCACTTTGTGCGCCAGTGCGGCGCGGCGAATGTCCTCGAGCGGCGTCTGGGGTCCCAATGAAATGCACTGCGCGGACTCGGGCACCATCATCGCCTCGACCATC
>JBBQEY010000069.1:0-13445 GCA_038321425.1 Burkholderiales bacterium
ATGTAATCGCAGTTTTGTGTGTCGCGATTGCCTGGGGCATCCGACACGCGATCGATCCCTATCTGCTCGCCTACTTGCCCTACCCCACGTTCTTTCTTGCGGTCGCCATCAGTGGCTGGCTTGGTGGTTTTGGCCCGGCAATCCTTGCAATCGTGCTTAGCACCGTACTGGCGCGTTACTTCTACATGTCACCTCTTCATGAACTGACGATGGACAGCGTCCTGACTGCAGTCTCCATCTCCATGTTCGTCGTTGTTTCGCTGATCCTGGCCGCCGTGACCGCCGCACTTAACGCTGCGTTGCGCCGGATTCAGCAACTGACGTCACCGTCGATGGAAGAAGGGACTGCGCCTGATCTCAACGAGCATCCGCGGACGGCTCAAAGTGATGGCAGCCCTGCAGGCAGGGTCGACGCTGGGATCTAGAGTTCGTACCGCTGAGGAAGCGACGCCCGCCCAATGCGGCGATCAAAAGCACACCCCCATGTGCATTTCGAAGCACCGCCGGCGCAACGGCTGGAGTCCGAGACTGCTCGCTTTCTGGCCTGGGCCAACAGCGCATCGACCGAGCCACCAGTGATCAAGGCCGGGCTCGCGCACCTGTGGTTCGTCACCCTGCATCCGTTCGACGATGGCAACGGCCGCATCGCGCGCGCCGTCGGAGACCTGTTCCTGGCCCGAGCCGATGGCAGCCCCCAGCGCTTCTACAGCCTGTCGGCGCAGATCCAGCGCGAGCGCCGCGCCTACTATGACATCCTGGAGCGCACCCAAAAAGCTTCGCTGGACGTTACCGAGTGGCTCGCCTGGTTCCTCAACACGCTGCATCGCGCCGTCGACCAGGCACAGCACCGGCTCGACGCCGTGCTGGTCAAGACGCGGTTTTGGCAGCGTTGGACGGCGTCAAGTTCAGCGCCGCTGAATGAGCGACAGGTCAAGCTGGTCAATCGGTTGCTCGATGGCTTCGAGGGCAAGCTCACCAGCAGCAAGTGGGCAGCGATCGCCAATTGTTCGCCGGACACGGCCCTGCGCGACATCACGGATCTGCTGGCCCGTGGTGTCTTGCGGAAATCGGACGCGGGTGGACGCAGCACCAGCTATGTGCTGAACGACGCATCGAAGTAGGACGACGTTCGAGTCGAGGAGGTGTGCTGCAATGCGAGGTCCGGAAATCGACGATTGACTTTCGGACGATTTTGTCCAAGGGGATGACCGCTGGTATGCCATTCACGTTCCAATCGCCGACAGACTCTACGACGTAAATCTGGAGCAACTTCGAAAGGAGAGGCCGACCAATGGCCAAGAAACGCGCGCAATTGCGCTCACGCATGTCGCCGGCGTCCCAGGCTCGAGCAGAGGCAAACGTTCGCGTGATGCTTGCCGAAATGCCACTCAACGAGTTGCGTCAGGCGCGTGGGCTATCTCAGAAAATGCTGGCTGACGTGTTCGAAGCACGCGATCAGCTTGTCCGGGTCCATTGCGAGTTGTTCAATCGGTCGTCAACGAATTGGTCGAGGGAAGCCCACCCTCAAATCATATGCAAAAGGGACGTCAACGCTTCCTAGCGAGCTCAGCGACCGGCGATCTTACGGGAACGCCGCGGCTTGGCAGACCGCCCCAGATCTGATGACAATGCGACCCTAGGCTTTGGCGCCTTCGGACTCTCAGTGACCGCCAACGGCCAGCTCTCCATGCGCTTCGCTCCGGTAAGCTCCCCGGGCGGCGGTGTCTGAATTTCTAGGGTGAGCCGAAACCGATCACCAGGATAGAAGTACGTGGCTGCCTGCACCGGCCGGTCGAGTTCATCCGTAATCACATATCCGCATCGCAGCGCGGCCGCCCCAGGCGCCATTCCCAGTGCCGCCGCGATACTAGCATCGGCGAGCGTCGCCTCGATCGTCTGCTGGATGCGCCGCGTGTGCACTCCAAGATTCGCGTACAGCAATGCAGTGATGGTGTGGTGGCGCAGGTCCAGTTTGCGCAGTTTCGCGCCGATGTCTACCGGAACGTGAACAACGAGGTATGCGAGCACCTCGCTGCCCGCCATCAGGAGGCGGTCTATCCGGCATGCTTCTGTCCCAGGTTCGAGTCCAAGGGAGGCCGCCGCGTCAGTCGGCAACGGCAGCGTGTTGAAGGCTAGTACTTTGAACTCGGTGCCTGGCCGCATCCGGAACAGCTGCGTGGGGTCGGCCTCGAGCTTCGGCCGCTCCAGACTAGGCAGGCGTGCCACGCGTAGTTTGATTCCGCGGCGGCGCTCGAGCACACCCTCGTCCACTAACAACCCGATGGCGCGCCGCAGGGTATTGCGGTTCACGCGAAACTCGATCGCCAGCGCCCCTTCAGATGGAAGTTCGTCGCCGGCGCGCCATACCGCGCCGATGCGCTCGCGCAGTATCAATGCGATCTGACGGAACACTGGCGCGTGATCCTCGAATTCGCTTGAAGCAAGGCGAGGTATGGCACCAACAACACGACCGTTCATGTAGCTCCGCCCAAGTTCGAACGCCCAATTCGTGACCGAGAAATCATCTGAGAAATCATCTTGACCAGATAGATAGACATGTATATAAGTCGACTTACATGGTCAAGTCAAACTTCGCTCGACCATACGCGTGTCTAACCCGATAGGAGCGTATCCATGCGCAAGTCCCTTCCCGCTCACAGCTCTCCCTGGTCCGTACTCGAGCCCACGATGGAGGCGATGTCCAAGTCCGACATCAACTGGCGCAAGGGGCGCTCCCCCATGTACGTGTTCTACACGACGGACAGCGTCTACGAGGTCGCCACCAAGGCGTTCATGAAGTACTTCACCGAGAATGGCCTCGGCAACGCCAAGGCGTTCCTCGGCGTCGGCCAGATGGAACGCGACATTCTCGACATGGGATTGTCCCTTTTTCATGCCCCTGACACCGGCGTGGGGACGATGAGCACCGGTGGCACCGAAAGCCTCCTTCTCGCAGTGAAGACCTGCCGCGACTGGACGCGCGCGCATCGCCCTGAGGTGACGAAGCCCAACATCGTGGCCCCGATGTCCGTGCACCCAGCGTTCGACAAGGCGGCGCATCTGATGGACATCGAAATCAGACGCACGCCGCTTGCCGGCGACTGCCGTGCCGATCCGAAGGCGATGGCGGCCGCCATCGACGGGCAGACCATGATGTTGGTCGGTTCCGCGCCATGCTTCCCGCACGGGGTCATCGATCCGATCGCGGAACTGTCGGCAGTCGGCATCAAACGGAATCTGTGGCTTCATGTGGACGCGTGCGTCGGAGGCTACCTCGCACCCTTCGCTCGGATGCTCGGCTACCCCGTTCCCGAGTTCGACTTCGGTCTTGATGGCGTCTGGTCGATGTCAGCGGACCTGCACAAGTTCGGCCACTGCCCGAAGCCCGCCTCGACTGTCTTCTATCGCACTCCCGAACTCCACGCGTTCCAGAAATTCGACAATGCCGAGTGGTCTGGTGGGCGCATGATCACCCAGACCTACGTTGGTACACGGCCAGGCGGCGCGATCGCGGCGGCGTGGGCCGTGATGAACCACTTGGGCGAAGAAGGGTATCTGCAGATCTCGAAACGCCTGCTGGAAATGAGCAAGGCGTATGTTACGGGTATCAACGCGATTCCGGGCCTGTCGGTCGTCGGAGATCCGCATCTTTCGATTGTCTCCTACCAATCTGTCGACGCGGCCGTGCCGATCGCCGCGGTGGCCGACAAATTACGCGAGAAGGGTTGGCTGATCGGCATGACACGCGCGCCCTCCGCGATCGTCACAATGCTCTCGCTGCTGCATGAACCGGTGCGCGAGGAGTACTTGGGTGACCTTCGGGAAGCAGTGGCCTCCGTACGCGAGGCCTCCACGCCAGCGGCAGTCGCACAACCGACGTACAACTGATTCCGCGCCACCGTTAAGGCTACCCCAACGCCACCCAAGGAGCTTGACCATGCCCGCAGTCCGCGCCGCCACTGTCGCCGCAGTCCTCCTGTCGATGTACCTGCCGGTCGCATTTGCCGACCAACCACAACTGCGTATCGTCAAGACGCCCGGATTCTCGGCGATACCGCTCCTGGTCATGGAGAACCAGAAGTTCCTCGAACAGCAGCTTGCGAAGGCAGGCGTACCCGACACGAAGGTCGAATGGACGCGCATCTCCGGAGGTGCCCTCGTCAATGATGCGATCCTCGCCGGAAACATGGACATCGCCGTAGGCGGCATCGGGCCGCTCGCCACGATCGCAGGACGTACGGCCGGAACGCCACAGGAGGTCAAGGGCATTGCCGGCGTGGTGTCGCAGCCGATCTATCTCAACTGCAACGACAAGCGCATCAATTCAATCGCCGACCTAGGCGAGAAGGACCGTATCGCGGTGCCTGCGGTCAAGGTATCGATCCAGGCGGTTGTGTTGCAGATGGAAGCCGCCAAACGTTGGGGCGAGAAGGAGGCAAACAAGATCGACCGGTTCACAGTGTCGATCCCGTCCGCAGATGCAATCGCACAGATCGTTTCCGGTTCCGGCGCACTCACGTGCCACATGGCCGCAGACCCACATCACACTACCGAGATCATGAGCGGGAAAGTCCACACCGTACTCGACTCCTACGGAGTGATGGGAATGCCGCACAACATCTCGGTGGCTTACACGACCCGCCGGTTCCGCGATGCCAATCCAAAACTCTACGGCGCGTTTCTAGCCGCACTTGCCCAAGCGCAGGCCTTCATTACGGCCGACCCCAAGGCCGCGGCCAGGATCTACCTCGAGATGAACGCCGAAAAGATGTCGGCCGACGAGATCGAAAAGCTGATTCGTGACAAGAAGAACATCTTCACGTCCACACCTCAAGGCACCGAGCGAGTCGTCAACTTCATGCATCAGACGGGGGCGATGGCCAAGCCTATCGCATCGTGGAAGGAGCTTTACTTCCCCGATGTTCATGCCCTGCCTGGCAATTGACGTTGGGCGCGGGACTGCACGCGGAGCGCCCTATGGCAACGGTGGAGCATGTCGGCGCGGGAGGCACTCCGCTGCTCGATGTTGATGGCGTGACGCTCCAGTACAAGACGACCGACAAGATCGTCACCGCAACCTACCGAACGAGCTTTCGCGTCGAGGAGGGTGATCGCTTCGTGCTCCTCGGTCCTTCGGGCTGCGGCAAGTCGACGTTGCTCAAGGCTGTCGGCGGGTACATCACTCCCGTCGAGGGAAAGATCTCGTTGCGGGGGAATGCGATCATGCGACCCGGCCCGGATCGGGTGATGGTGTTCCAGGAGTTCGATCAGCTACTACCGTGGAAAACGGTAAAGGAGAACGTGGAGTTTGCGCTGGTACGCTCAGGTCGTTGCGGCCGGGCCGAGGCGAGCGACCGCGCGATGCATCACATCGAAAAAGTTGGGCTCACCGGATTCGAGCATAGCTACCCCCATACGCTTTCGGGAGGCATGAAGCAACGTGTAGCGCTCGCGCGTGGCTTGGCGATGGAGCCCGACATCCTGTTGATGGACGAACCCTTTGCGGCGCTCGACGCCCTGACACGCCGCAAGATGCAGGAAGAGTTGATGCAGCTATGGCACGACCGACACTTCACCGTTCTCTTCGTGACACATTCGATCCCCGAGGCCGTGCTCGTCGGCAGCCGCATCTTGCTGCTCTCGCCTCATCCTGGCCGAGTACGTGCCGAGATGGGCTGTACGGGTGAGGACATTGTTGATCCCGCAAGTGGTCGGCGACTCTCCGAGCGGATCCACGACCTGCTGTTCGACGTGAAGGAAACGTTCCATGGATAGTGCCGTGCCGTCCCGCCCGGACTTCATTGTCGAGCATCTGGAAACGAGCTTTGGCGTCGTCGAACGACCGCTTACCCTGTGGCAAAAGATCGGCAACTCGCCATGGTTTCGCAAAGGTGCGATCCTCATTGCCATTGCGCTTGGCTGGCAGCTGTATGCTGCTCGGCTCGACAATCCGTTCGTGTTGCCCACCTTCACCGCGACATCGGATGCCTTCCTGAAATCGATCGCTTCCGGCGAGTTGCTCGCCCGCACCGCCTACTCGATCGAGGTACTTCTGATTGGCTACGCCGCGGGACTTGCACTCGCCGCCATCCTGACTGCGCTTGCCGCCACGACGCGATTTGGGCGCGACCTGCTCGAGCTGCTTTCGGCGATGCTAAGCCCGATGCCGGCAATCGCGCTCCTGCCCTTGGCGATGATCTGGTTCGGCCTCGGACTCGGCAGCTTCGTCTTCGTCCTCATTCATTCGGTGCTGTGGGCCGTAGCACTCAACACCAATGCCGGGTTCCGCTCAGTTCCCAACGCACTGCGCATGGTGGGTGCAAACTATGGCCTGCGCGGCCTGCGTTACATCGCGCTGATTCTGGTGCCTGCGGCCTTCCCCAGCATTCTCACCGGCTTGCGGATTGGCTGGGCATTCGCATGGCGCACGCTGATTGCCGCGGAACTTGTATTCGGCGTTAGTTCACAGGCGGGGGGGCTCGGTTGGTTCATCTTCGAGAAGAAGAACATGCTCGACATCCCCACGGTCTTTGCCGGCTTGTTCATGGTGATCGCGGTGGGTTTAGTCATCGAGTATCTGGTGTTCGGTGTGATCGAGCGTCGCACGATTCGAAAGTGGGGCATGCAGCAATAGCGTCGTCGGCTGCGAGCGCGCTCCTGCGCGCCCCACGCTTTCAACATTGGCAAACGGGGGAGTATCAATGAACGGCGATTCCGGACGAGAGGCGCGAGCCGCAGCGCAGAAGGGCTTGTTCATCGGCGGTAGCTGGTGTGACGCGGCGTCGGGTCGGACGATCGACGTCATCGATCCGGCAACCGAACAGGTCACCAGCATCATTCCCCATGCAGGCCCAGCTGAGATCGATGCAGCGATCTCGGCGGCTGCGCGCGCACTGCCAGGCTGGCGAACCACACTTCCCTGGGACCGCGCCGTGATACTGCGGAAGACAGCCGACCTGATCCGTGCGCGTACCGAGCCGCTGGCCCACGCGCTGACACTGGAACAGGGCAAGCCGCTTGCGGAAGCGCGTCGCGAAGTTGGCATGGCTGCCGATCATTTCGAGTGGGCAGGCGAGGAAGCGAAGCGCATATACGGCATCGCCATCGACGCCCGCCCCGCAGGCACGCGAAGCGTAGTGCGTCACGAACCGATTGGCGTTGTCGGCGCCCTTACGCCCTGGAATTTTCCTGCTTTGCAGTTCGCTGCGAAGGTGGCCTACGCACTTGCTGCCGGTTGCACGGTGGTGGTGAAGCCCTCGGAAGAGACACCTGGGATCAGCATTGGTCTCGTGCGTGCGATGGAGGATGCAGGACTACCTGCCGGCGCGGTCAATCTTGTTTTCGGTGACCCCGCACAGGTATCCGAGCACTTGTTCTCCTCGCCCATCGTTCGCGCCGTATCCTTCACTGGATCGACTGCAGTGGGCAAGCAACTGATGGCGCTTGCCGCACCTGGCCTCAAGGGTCTGACCATGGAACTTGGTGGTCACGCGCCGATGATTGTCATGGCCGACGCAGACCCGGAGGACGCCGCGACCAAGGCTGCGATGATTAAATATCGCAACGCAGGGCAAGCCTGCGTATCGCCCAGTCGCTTTTTCGTCCACGAGAGCATCCTGGAGCGATTCACTGAGCGCATGGTCGCGAGTGCGCGCGCCCTAAAGCTCGGGAGCGGCCTCGACACCGCAACCACGATGGGCCCGCTTGCGAACGCGCGAAGGCTCGTAGCGGCTGAAGCGCTCGTCGACGATGCGGTCAAGCGCGGCGGAAAGGTGCTCATCGGCGGACGACGTCCGGCGGACAAGACGGCCGGCTACTTCTTCGAGCCGACCGTGATCGAAGGGTTGGATGATTCCGCTCGCATCATGAATGTCGAGCCATTCGCGCCGATCGCGCCCATCGTCCCGTTCGCGGACATGGACGAAGCGATCGCTCGGGCGAACCGGCTGCCGTACGGCCTGGCGGCATACGCGTTCACGCAGTCCGCCAAAAGCGCGGCGAAGCTCGCCGATGGCCTCGAAGCCGGCATGGTCGCGATCAACAATTTTGCTCTGGCGTCGGCGGAGACGCCCTTCGGTGGCGTGAAAGAAAGCGGGTTTGGACGCGAAGGCGGGCCCACCGCCATACACGAGTATCTCGTGCCGAAGCTGGTGAAATCGGAGTTCTGATCATGCACACGAATGCGAAGACGCCGGGTAAGCAGCGGATCACGAGTCCACAGGTCCCGGAACCCGCGCCTGGGCTGTGGTCAAACTGCCTCCGATCGGGTGACACGCTCTACGTCTCCGGCATGGTGTCGACCGGCCCGGACGGTGTCATCGGAATTGACGACGAGTACGTCCAGGCAAAGACCTGCTTCGAGAAGATCCGTCACCTGCTTGAGGCGGCGGGTTCAACTATGGACGACGTTCTGAAGCTCACGATCTTCGTTACCCGCATCGAGCAATCTGCAGGCGTGCGCAAGGCGCGAGCGGAATTCTTTACCGGTGATTTTCCCGCGTCGTCGATGGTCGAGATCAGTCGCCTCGGACGGCCGGAGCTCTTGGTCGAGATCGAGGCAATCGCTTCCACGGCCCATTCTTCCGGCAGCTGATCAGCACCACACTGGAATCGCCAGCCGCAACCGTTGCCTATCGCTGTTCCGTTTCTCGCGATCGCCGGTTGCTTGAGCAAGTCTGTGCCGCGGTGCAACCGCGCAGCGGGACGGCATGCGAACCCGCGGATGAATCTGTGCTTCGCAGCTGCGCGACAAGGTGGCTGCTTTTTGCACTGGTCAACTGAACTTCTTGCTAGAGGTACAAGGTGTCTACCGGCAGAAGCAGCGGTGGTTGCGGGACGATTGCTGATCGACCTCCGGGAATGCCGGATTGACACCAGGAAGGTCGCGGCGTAGATTGCATTCAATTGAATGCAAATTAGATGAACGACAACAGTCAGGACAAGGCCTACCGGCACATCAAGGCACTTCTCATCGGATATCGCGTCAAGCCCAGTGAGCAGCTCGTCGCCGCCACGCTGGCCGACGAGCTCTCAATAAGCCGCACACCGGTGCGCGAGGCGCTTACCCGACTTGAGCAGGAGGGCCTGGTCGAACGCGTGGGCGGATGGGGCTACACCGCTCGGCAGATGCAGCTCGCGGATGTCGAAGAACTCTTCAAGGTGCGCGAAGTGCTCGAGATCATGGCCGTCACGGAAGCGATGCCGAACACGGACGACGCGCTGGTCGAGGAGCTGGCGGTGTGTCTGCGGCAGGCCGACGCATCCCGCAGAGATCCGGCCCTCTTTATCGCCTGCAACCGGGACTTCTACATCCTGATAGCCGCAGCGGCGCGCAACCGCCTGCTCCAGGACATGCTATCCCTGATTAATGACCGCGTGCAGCTGATTGGTTCGATGACCGTGGAGTTCCACGCTGAACGTGCAGCGGAGATCCTGGCGGAGAACCGCGCGCTGCTGAGCGCCTTGAAGAACAACGACGGCGCGCGCGCGCAGACCGCGGTCCGTACCCATATCCGCAAGGGCCGCGACTATGCAATGCGCATCCTGCGACGCGGCCTCGTGCAGCGCGGCCCTGAAGGCGCCCGACGAAATTAAGGAGACGAGAAGACATGGCAACGCGTATCGCCCGAGCCGCCGTTTACCGCCTGCGGCTCCCCCTGGAGGTCCCGTATCACCTCGCGTTCGGCGTCGTTGATGCCTACGACACTTTATTGGCCGAGCTCTTCGACGACGAGGGCCGATCCGGATTCGGGGAGGCGACGATCCTCACCGGCTACTCGGACGAGACGATCGAGGGAAGCTGGGAAGCCGCGAAGGTGTTCGTGCGCGAAGTTACGGGCGCGTTGCCGGCGACCGCCGTCGCCAACGCCCTGACAATGGGCTCGAAAACGCCGTTCGCGGCGACGGCCTTCGGCACCGCCCTCGAAATGTTGTCGCGTACCGGCTTGCTGCAACTATCACGCGACGCCATCGTGCCTCTGGTCGGACTGCTGGCCGCAAAGGACGAGGAGGCGCTGCGCATCGAGTTCGCCGGGCAGCTGGAGGCGGGTTTCCGCACGATGAAGGTCAAGGTCGGCTTCGACGTGCAGAAGGATAGTCGGCGAGTCCGGCTGGTCCAGCAGGTCGTCGGCGACAGGGCGCTAATCAGGCTGGACGCGAACCAGGGTTACACCGCCAGCCAGGGAATCGAGTTCGTGAACGCTCTGGATGCCTCCTCCATCGAGCTCTTCGAGCAGCCCTGCGCAGCCGGGGACTGGGAATCGCACCTCGCCGTCGTTAGGCATGCGACCGTCCCCATGATGCTGGACGAATCCATCCACGGCCTCGCCGACATCGAGAAAGCCGCATCGCTTCAGGCCGCGCAGTACATCAAGCTGAAACTGATGAAGATGGTCACGATGGAGCGCCTGCAAGAGGCGATCCTGCGCATCAAGGCGCTGGGCATGACGCCCGTCCTGGGCAATGGCGTCGCCGCCGACGTCGGCTGCTGGATGGAGGCATGCATCGCTGCGCGGCAAATCGACAACGCCGGGGAGATGAATGGGTTCCTGAAGACCCGCGCCTCGTTCCTTACGACCGCTATGCGCTTCGAACAGGGTGCGCTGCACCTCAAGGCAGGCTTTGCACCAGGGATCGACCTCGGAAGCATCGACCGCTACATCGTGGACTCGGTTTCGACTGGCACGATGGCCGCGAACCCGCAGTGAACAACGCATCACATAGGGAGGAAAAATGGAATCGAAACACGGCAGCACGCGTGCGCGCTTCGTCCGGAGGCTTGCTCTCTCCGCCATCCTAGCGGCAGGCGCGATCGCAGCGCCTGCCGTCGCGCAGGAGTATCCGTCCAAGCCGATTCGCCTAGTCGTTAATTTCCCGCCCGGCGGCGGCACGGACGTGACCGCCCGCGTCATCCAGCCGCACCTCTCGCGCGAGCTCGGGCAACCGGTCGTCATCGACAACCGGGGCGGCGCGGCCGGCGCGATCGGCGCCGAGGTCGTTGCCAAGGCACCCGCGGACGGGTACACGCTACTGTGGACACTTTCTTCGCTCACCATCAACCCCTCCCTCTACAGGAACCTCAACTTCGACACCGAGAAGGATTTCGCGCCCATCTCGCTGGCCGCGAACGCGCCGCAGATCCTCGTGGCGACGAACGCGCTGCCGGTGGCCACCGTTACCGAGCTCATCGCCTATGCGAAGGCTAATCCCGGCAAACTCGCGTATGCATCCGGCGGTATCGGTACGCCTGGGCACCTCGCCGGCGAACTCATGAAGTCCATGGCCGGGGTGAACATGCTGCACGTCGCGTACAAGGGCGCCGGCCCCGCGACGCCGGATCTGATAACGGGGAACGTCCAGCTGATGATCGTCGCGATCAATGCCGCGCTGCCGCACGCACGTGCCGGAAGGATGCGGGCGATCGGCGTCACCAGCGCGAGCCGCGCCGCCATCGCGCCGGACATTCCGGCAATCGGCGAAGGCCTTCCGGGATTCGACCTACCTTCTTGGTTTGGGCTCCTCGCGCCAGCCGGCACGCCGAAGCCGATCATCCAACGCCTGCACCAGGCGCTAGTAAAGACATTGGCGATCCCGGAGGTGCGCGAACAGTTGGTGAAACAGGGCGCAGACCCGGTTGGCGGAACGCCTGAGCAGTTCGAGCAGCAAATTCATACGGAGCTGCGCGCCTGGGAAAAACTGATCAGCCAGGCCGGCATCAAGGCCGAGTAGCGGTACACCTACATAGCAATACACTTGGAGTTCACAATGAAGTTCGGCGTTCGATTGGCGGTGCAGGGAGAAATGGGGGCACCCGGCGCGGGATTCGACTACGCGCGCATGATGGCGCTGGAGGCCGAGGCGCTCGGCTTCGACAGCGTTTGGTTGCCGGACCACGTGATCAACGCGCACATGCAGAAGCGCACGCCGATGCTGGAGAACTGGACGGTTCTATCGGCGCTCGCGGTGCTGACCAGCAAGGTCAAGCTCGCCGGGCACACGTTCAACAACTCACTGCGTAATCCGGCGGTTTTCGCAAAGATGGCTGCAACGTTGGACGTGATCTCGAGCGGCCGGGTCCTCTATTCACTCGGTTCGGCATGGTTCGAGCACGAGTCGCGCAGCTACGGACTGCCGTGGGACGCGCACCAGGATCGTGTCGCGCGCCTGCGCGAAGCGCTGGAAATCTCCAAGGCGCTCTGGACGCAAGACGAGGTTAACTACGACGGGCGCTTTTACCAGCTGAAGGAGGCCTACCTCGAACCCAAGCCGGTGCAGAAGCCGCACATCCCGATCTGGGTGCCTGGGGACTCGGAAGCGACGCGGAAGCTTGCTGCCGACATTGCTGATGTCTGGTTGACATACTCGAAAGCACCCGAGGTCATCGCTGAGTGGACGGCGGACATGACGCACCGGCGTGGCGGCAAGCCGCTGCCCATGGCGATCTCGACCGTCTCGCTCGCCGGGCTGGCGCAGCCGGAAGTCGACCGCTGGAGCGTGCTCTATGCCAAGGAGCGCGAACATCGCTTCGCGGTGCCGCCCACCCCCACGGACGTGCTGAACGAGAACCTGTGGGGGCCAAAGGAGGCCTGCATCGAACGCATCCGGCAGTACGAGGCGCTGGGTGTCGAGCACCTGATCATCCAGCCCATCCCGCCGCTGGAAGGGATGCGTTATTTCGCCCACGAGATCATGCCGGCCGTGGCGACCTGATCCACGGCACTCCGGGAACACCCGCAGACAGGATGTCGCGCTAACTCGGGAGGGGCGCGCGGAGAGGATGCCGCGCTTCTCCCAGATCGTAAGACCACCCGTCGCGGGTCGGAAACCGTTCGTGCCTGGGACCACCCGCGTGGACAACTGGGGTACCGCGGCCGACCCGCTACTTCTCAAGTCGCGTCCGCATTGCCGCTATATACCTCTGTGGAGAGTGAGCCACAAAGAAAAACGGCCCCGCTCGGGGGCCGTCATTCTTGCTTGTGGTGGAGGTGGCGAGAATCGAACTCGCGTCCGAAGGCGCTCCACAGTCAGGACTACATGCTTAGTCGCGTCATTGTGCTCTCATCTCCGAACCGTTGACGGACAGACGGCGAGAAGACCAGTCACCTAAATTTAGCGCCTTGCCCAAGTGACCCGGGCAGACGCGATCGCTCAAAATGTCCTTGCTGTGTACTACCCTGTTGCCAGGTTCACCCGGGCTGAGCGCCGCCCGGTGCAAGGTCCGGCGGGATTAAGCCGCCAGAGCGTAGTTTTCGTCGTTCGCAGTTATGTTTGCGATTGCCAAAGATTTACGAGGATTGACGCCTCGGCATGCCCCAAGCTGCTTCACTACCCCCGTCGAAACCAGATCACCCCCGGTGCTCGATAGGTGCGGCGCGATTGTTTGCACCGCGAAACAGAGGCCCATTCTACCAGCGCGGACGCCGGTGATGCCCCTGGATACACGAGAT
>JBBQEY010000070.1:0-13265 GCA_038321425.1 Burkholderiales bacterium
GCTCGTCGCGCGAGGGCTTCGCCGTGCCGATATCCATGCCGCGATACACCTGCGCCGAGTCGACCGACACGATCTCGCCGTCGCAGCGCTGCGCCAGCGCCAGGGCAAGCGCGCTCTTGCCCGACGCGGTCGGGCCCATCAGCAGGAGGGCCGGGCGCACGCTGCAACAGCGGCCTAGCGGCCGCGCAGGAAAAGCCGGTCGAGATCCGGCAGCGGCAGCTGGTACCACGTGGGACGGCCGTGGTTGCATTGGCCGGCGCGCTCCGTGGCTTCCATCTGCCGCAGCAGCGCGTTCATCTCCGGTACAGCCAGAGCGCGATTGGCGCGCACGGCACCGTGGCATGCCATCGACGACAGCATCTCGTCGCGCCGCGCCGTCAGCGCGGCGCTGCCGCCGAACTCGCGCATATCGTGCAGCACCGCGCGCGCCAGCGTCACCGGATCGGCGTCCGCCAGCGGTGCAGGCACGCCGCGCACGGCCAGCGTGGCAGGGCCGAGCGCCGTGAGGGAAAAGCCCAATGCCTCGAGCGCATCCGCGTTGTCCGCTGCCGTGGCCACTTCCAGCGGCTCCGCGGCGAACGTGGCGGGCACCAGCAACGGCTGCACCGGCAGCGATGCATCGAAGGAGGTCTTCAACCGCTCGTACACGATGCGCTCGTGCGCGGCATGCATGTCGACGACGATCAAGCCCGCGCGGTTCTGCGCGAGGATGTAGATGCCGTGCAACTGCGCCAGCGCGAAGCCCAGCGGATGCGCATCGTCGCTCGGCAACGCCGGTGCGCCATCGTCGCGCGCACCGAAGAGTTTGGCGTAGAACGGCGACGGTTCTCCAGTGCTGGTTGCCGGCGCGCCCTGCGCTGTCCACGCCAGCGCGGATTGCGTGCCGTGCCCCGGAGACCCGTTCCATCCGGACGCACGTCCATGCGCGGCGTCGTCGGCGCGACCGAATGCAGGCTGTATCTGCGCCGCCACGAGACGGAGCCTCTCGGTCGCCGAGTTCGCTGGTTGTTCGGCGGCGTTGGCGGCGAGCGCGCGTTCCACGGCATGCCGGACGAACTGATGGATAGCGCCGGCATCGCGGAAGCGCACCTCCACCTTCTGCGGATGGACGTTGACATCCACCCGCCGCGGATCGATCGTCAGCCACAGCGCGTAAGCCGGCTGCCGGTCGTGGTGCAGCACATCGCGATACGCCTCGCGCAGCGCATGCTGCAGCACACGATCGCGCACGAAGCGGCCATTGACGAAACAGTACTGCGCCGCACGCTGCGTCGCGTGCGCCGGCCGCACCGCAAATCCGGTGAGCGAGATGTCGGGCGTGCTGACGTCCACGCGCGCCGATTGCGCGACGAACTCGTCGCCGAGCAATTGCAGGACGCGCGCCTGCCGCCCCGCCGCCGTCAGACGCTGCGTGACGCGGCCATTGTGCTGCAGCGTGAAGGCGGTGACCGGATGCGCCAACGCGATGCGGCGGAACGCCTCGTCGCAGTGGCCCCACTCGGTGGCATCGGTGCGCAGGAACTTGCGCCGAGCCGGCGTGTTGAAGAAGAGTTCCTCCACGGTGACGGACGTACCTGCGGCCAGCGCGGCGGGCGCGATGGCGCTGGCGGTGCCGCCTTCGACATCGATGCGCCACGCGTGCGGCTTGCCGGCGGCGCGTGACACTAGCGCCAGCCGCGCCACCGACGCGATGGAGGCCAGCGCCTCGCCGCGAAAGCCCAGCGACGCGATGGCTTCGAGATCGAGCACCGACTTGATCTTGGACGTGGCATGCCGCGCCACCGCCAGCGGCAGGTCCTCGCGGTCGATGCCGCGGCCGTTGTCCGCGACGCGCAACCGCTTGATGCCGCCCTGCACGACGTCCACGTCGATCTGCGTGGCGCCGGCGTCGAGCGCGTTCTCGAGCAGTTCCTTCAGTGCCGCGGCCGGCCGCTCCACCACTTCGCCGGCCGCGATCTGGTTGATCAGCAGGTCCGGTAGCGCGTGAATCGCCCCCATCAGCGGACAAGACCCTGCGACCAGCGCGCGTAGACCCCGTCGGCCACCTCGCCCAAAGCGGTGAGGCGCGTGTCTAGGTCGCTTCGGATGTCGGCGGCGCTCTGCCGATGCGCACTGGAGCGCGTGGGCAATTCCTCCGCGCTGACCTGGCACCACGTCTCCACCAGTTCGCGCGTCATCTCGATGTGGCACTGGAAGCCGATATGGCGGTCGTCGATGATGAAACCCTGGTTGACGCTGACATCGTTGGTCAGCACGCGCGACGCCATCGGCGGCAAGTCGAAGGCATCGTAGTGCCACTGGAATGCGGGAAAGCGCGGCAGGCCGCCGAACCAGTCGCGGCGCGCGCCGCGATCGCAGACATCGACATGGAACCAGCCGATCTCCGGCGCCTTCATCCGCGTGACCTTCGCGCCCAGCGCCTTTGCCATCAGCTGGCCGCCGAGGCAATGGCCGATCACCGGCACGCCGTCCCCCATTGCGTCGCGCAACAGGCTGCAGACCGGATCGACCCAAGGCAGCTTGTCGTTGACGCTCATCGGGCCACCCATCATGCCGATGCCCGAGAAGCGTGCCGCATCGTCCGGGACCGGGGCGCCTTCGTCGATTGCGATCAGCTGCCACGGCACATCGTGCCGCGCGAGCCAGTCGCCGAAGCGTCCGGGCGATTCGGTGGGCGAAAAACGGAAGACGGCAACAGGGAGCATGGCCGATTCTAGCAGTCGGCCCGCAGCGGGCCGATGCCGCCGCCCGCCGACCTACATCTGCTTGAAGAGATGCGTGAACTGGCGCGAGATCGGCAACTTCTCCTGCCGGTTCTTGAACAGGATGAACTGGCGCTCGGCATCCTCGCGCAGCACGCCGGCCACGGCGTCGAGATTGATGATCGTGCCGCGGTGCACCTGCCAGAAGCGGTCGGGGTCGAGCTCGGCCAGCAGTTCCTTCAGCGGCGTGCGGATCAGCGCCTCGCCGGCCGCCAGCACCACCCGCGTGTACTTCGTGTCGGACTGGAAGTACACGACATCGGTCACGGGAATGAGCTTCACCTGCTTGCCGACGGCGGCCTTGATCCATTTCATCCGCACCGGTCCGCCCGGCATGCCAGCCCGCAAGGCCGCCACCAGCACCGACAGGTCCTGCGGCGGCGCGCCAAGCTTGCCGCGCACCCGCTCGATCATCGTCTGCAGCCGGTCGGCCTCCACCGGTTTCAGCAGGTAATCCACCGCGCCGGCGTCGAAGGCCTGCAGCGCGTACTGGTCGTAGGCGGTGATGAACACGACGTGGCAATCCCCGCCGATGGCCGCCGCGACCTCGAGCCCGGTCATGCCGGGCATCCGGATGTCGAGAAACGCCAGTTGCGGCCGGTGCTCCTCGAACAGCGCCATCGCCTGCTCGCCATCCTCGGCCTCCGCCACGATGTCGAGCTCGGGCCACGCCTCCGCCAGCTTTTCCTTCAGCCGCTCGCGCATCAGCGGCTCGTCTTCGGCCAGCAATGCAGTCGGACGATTCATGTCGGATGAACTCCCGGGTCGGATGTGGCAAACACCGCGGAACGCGCCGGCGGATGCACCGGCATCAGGATACGCGCGCGAACACCGCGCGGTTCATTTTCCTCGAGGTCGAGGCTGGCGTGGTTGCCATACAACAGCTCGAGGCGCTCGCGGATGTTGGCGAGGCCGATGCCGCTGTCGGTGGGCTTGTTCGAGAATCCGGCGCCGGTGTCGGCCACCGTCAGCACCAGTTGTGCGCCTTGGCGCTCGGCGGTGACGTCGATGGTGCCGCCCTGCGGCCGCGGCTCGATGCCATGCTTGATCGCATTTTCGGTGAGCGTGATCAGCATGCCGGGCGGAATCGCGATCTCGGCCAGTTCGTCGGGTACATGCACGTTCCACGTCAGGCGCCGCGACAGCCGAGTCTGCATGATGCCGAGATAGGCGCGGATCATGCTGGCCTCAGCTTTCAGCGTCGTGACCTCGTCGCGCATCGCGGGGGTGGCAGCGCGCAGGAAGCGGATCAGGTCGGCAATCAGTCGCGCGGCAGCGGGCGCACCCTTCTCGGCGAGCTGCTGGGCGCTGCCGAGCGTATTGAAGAGGAAGTGCGGCTCGATCTGCAGTTGCAGCAGCTTCAACTTGGACTCGGCCAGCTGCCGCGATGTCTCGCTTTGCCGCGCTTCGGCTTCGAAGTGCGCCGTCAGCGCCCGGTATTCGCGGTTACGCAACGACGCGATCAGCGCCGTGACCAACGCGAAGAGAAAGCCGAACACCAGCGCCGCTGTCACTACGTGCCGGAGCTTCGTGCTGTCGGACAGGAACGCAAAGGGATCGATTCCCTGCACGAAACCGGCGATGCTGGCACCCACCAGCGCCCCCAGCAACGCCAGCAACGGCGCGCCGACCACGTAACGGAAGATGCGGCCCTGGAAACGCCGGTACCCGAACCATGCGGAGAGCCCCGACCAGATCAGCGTCAGCACGACGATGTTGAACAGGATCGCCGCTTCGCCGAAGGACATGTTCCACGGTAGTTGCGCTGCAAGCCACGCCACCAGTGTGGTGACCACCACGATGCCGATCAGCCATTGCCAGCCGCGCTGCGCATAGAACCAGAGATCGAAGGCGCGGACGTCGCGGCGCTCGATCTCGGACAACGATGCCAGCACGCGTTGTGCGAACGCGTCGTAGCGGGATTTGAACGCGGCAAGCATTGCGCCGCATTGTAGACGCAGCGCACCGGCATGGACTATCCGCCGTGGATGAATGACGACAGGACGTGGACTAGCGACGACGGGCCGCGATGAGCAGCGCCCCGGTGCCCACGTAGGCGAGAATTCAGCCTCGCATGGATATCGCAACCAGAGAAAGCGTGTAGGCGAGGCTTCAGCCTCGCGGGGATATCGTAGCGCGAGAAGGCGTGTAGGCGAGGCTTCAGCCTCGCGGGGATATCGTGGCGCGAGAAGGCGTGTAGGCGAGGCTTCAGCCGCGCGGGGATATCGTGGCGCCGAACCCCCGCGGCTGAAGCCTCGCCAACAGCGTCGAATCCAGGTTCGCGCAGCGCACGATTACATCAGGTTCGCGCAGCGCACGATTACATCAGGTTCGTGCAGCGCGCGATTGCATCAGGTTCGCGCAGCGCGCGATTACATCAAGTTCGCGCAGCGCGCGATTACATCAAGTTCGCGCAGCGCGCGATTACATTCCCCGCGCGATGCGGGCGTAGGCCGAATGGTTGTGGATCGATTCGAAGTTCTCGGCCTCGACCGCGAACCCGTCGAAGCGGGCGTCCGCGGCCAGGCGGCCGGCCACGCCGCGGACCAGGTCCTCGACGAAGCGCGGGTTGTCGTACGCGCGTTCGGTGACGTACTTCTCGTCGGCGCGCTTCAGGATGCCGTAGAGCTCGCACGACGCCTCTTCCTCGGCAATACGCAGCAGGTCGTGGACATGCACCGACACCTTGGGCCGCACGGCAATCGTGATGGTGGAGCGCTGGTTGTGCGCGCCGTAGTCGGAGATTTCCTTCGAGCACGGGCAAAGTGAGGTGACCGGCACGGCCACGGTGACGGTGACGCTGTAGCGGCCGGCCGCAAGCTCGCCGGCCAGCCGGACATCGTAGTCGAGCAGGCTGGCAATGCCGGACACCGGCGCGATCTTGCGCACGAAGAACGGGAACGCGAGCTCGAGCCGGCCGCCGGGCGCATCGAGACGCACCACCAGGTCGTCGAGCAGCGCGCGCATGCCCGCCACGGTAAGAGGCGGCGCGCCAGGCGCCATCCGCTCCTCCAGCAGCATCACGAGCCGCGACATGTGCGTACCCTTGCGGTCTTCTGCCAGCGCCACGACGACGCTGGCCAGCGCGATGGTGGGCTGCGCGACGCCATCGTGGTCGGCGAATTGCAGCGGCACCTTGATGCTGCGGATGCCGACCTGGTCGATGGCCAGGTGCCGCTCGTCGCGCTGCGACTGCATGTCGGGGATCGGCATCAGGTGGCCCGGTTGTTCAGGACGGTTCATGAAGGTCTCGAATCAAGTTTTTCAAGAGCGCAGCGTCAGGCCGCAGGCTTGACCCGCGGTTCGGACGACAGCGCGCCGAAGCGCTTGCGCACAGACGCCGTGATGCCCTTGGCATCGAGGCCGACATGCGCCAGCAGGAACGCAGGATCGCCGTGATCGATGAAATGATCGGGCAGGCCGAGATGCAGGATGGCCATCGCGACATCGGCGGCCGCCAGGACCTCGGCTACGGCGCTGCCGGCGCCTCCCGCGACGACGTTCTCCTCGATGGTGACGAGCGAGTCATGTTCGCGCGCCATCCGCAGCACGAGCTCGACGTCGAGCGGCTTGACGAAGCGCATGTTGACCACCGTGGCGTCGAGTTCCTCCGCCGCCGCCAGCGCCGGCTGCAGCATCGACCCGAAGGCCAGCAGCGCCACGCGATGCGTACGCCGCCTGGCCTCGCGCCGGACTTCGGCGCGGCCGACCGGCAGCGCGCGCATCGCGGTCTCGATGGGCACGCCCGGTCCCGCGCCGCGCGGATAGCGCACCGCCGCAGGGGAGCCAAGGGTGGCTGCCGTGTAGAGCATCTGCCGGCACTCGTTCTCGTCGGCAGGCGTCATCACCGTCGTGTTGGGCAGGCAGCGCAGGAACGAAAGATCGAACGCGCCGATGTGCGTGGCACCATCGGCACCCACGACGCCTGCGCGGTCGACGGCGAAGACGACCGGCAGATTCTGCAGCACGACGTCGTGGATCACCTGGTCGTAGGCCCGCTGCAGGAACGTCGAATAGATGGCCACCACCGGCCGCATGCCTTCGCAGGCCAGGCCGGCGGCGAACGTCACCGCATGTTGCTCGGCGATGCCGACGTCGAAGTAGCGCTGGGGGAACATCTGCGAGAACTTGACGAGCCCGGAGCCTTCACGCATCGCGGGGGTGATGCCGACGATGCGTTCGTCCACGGCCGCCATGTCGCACAGCCAGTCGCCGAAGACCTGCGTATAGGTGGGCTTGCCCGGCGCTTTCGGCACCATGCCCACCGCCGGATCGAATTTCGTGACGGCGTGATACGTGATGGGCTCGTCCTCGGCCTTGGCGTAGCCGTAGCCCTTTTTCGTGATGACGTGCAGGAACTGCGCGCCGGGCAGTTCCTTGACGTTGGCGAGCGTACGCACCAGTGTTTCGAGGTCGTGGCCGTCGATGGGGCCGATGTAGTTGAAGCCGAATTCCTCGAACAGCGTACCGGGCAACACCATGCCCTTCATGTGTTCTTCCCAGCGCTTGGCGAGATCGTGCACCGGCGGCAGCTTCGACAGCACCTCCTTGCCGCCACGGCGCACCGTGTTGTACAGGCGTCCGGACAGGATCTTCGCCAGGTAATTGTTGAACGCACCCACCGGCTCCGAGATCGACATCTCGTTGTCGTTGAGGATCACCAGCACATTGGCACCCTGCGCGTTGTTGAGCGCCTCGAAGGCCATGCCGGCACTCATCGCGCCGTCGCCGATCACCGCCACCACGTGGCGTTGCTCGTTCTTGAGCTTCGCCGCTGCCGCCATCCCCAGCGCCGCCGAGATCGACGTGGAGGAGTGCGCCGTGCCGAACGTGTCGTACTCGGACTCGCCCCGCCGCGGAAAGCCGGACGGGCCGCCCCATTGCCGCAGGCCCGACATGGCCTCGCGGCGGCCGGTCAGGATCTTGTGCGCGTACGTCTGGTGACCCACGTCCCACACAAGGCGGTCTTCCGGCGTATCAAAGATGTAGTGCAGCGCGACCGTGAGTTCCACCGTGCCAAGGTTGGACGACAGGTGCCCGCCGGTGGTCGCGACCGATTGCAGCAGGAACTGGCGCAGCTCGCGCGCGAGGTCGTGCAACTGTGTGCGGTCGAGCAGGCGCAGGTCGGCGGGGCTATTGATTTTTTCGAGCAGCGGAAACATGGTTGAAGGAGATTCCATCAGTAACTGCGGCGCGTGATCCAGTCGGCGATCTCGCGCAGGCGACGCGCGCCGGCGCCGAAGGGCGCGAGCGCCGCCACGGCATCGGCATGCACGGCGGCGGCGCGGCGCTTGGCCTCGGGGAGCCCCAGCAGCGTCACGTAGGTCGGCTTGTTGTTGGCGGCATCCTTGCCTGCGGTCTTGCCCAAAACGCTGGCTACGCCTTCGGCGTCGAGCACGTCATCGACGATCTGGAACGCGAGACCGGCGGCGCGCGCGTAACGATCGAGGGCGACATCTTCCGCCGGCGCGAGTGGACGTCCGCAGGCGGCACCGAGCAGCACGGCGCCGCGGATCAGCGCGCCGGTTTTCATCCGGTGCATCGTCTCGAGTGCGGGAAGCGGCATCGCCACGCCCACGTTCTCGAGGTCGATGGCCTGCCCGCCCGCCATGCCCGCGCCACCGGCGGATGCCGCCAGCAGCGCGCACGCGGCACCGGCGTCGCGTAGCGGTGCTTCGCCCAGCATCTCGAAGGCGCGCGCCTGCAGCGCGTCGCCGGCCAGCAGCGCCATCGCTTCGCCGAACTGCACATGCACGGTGGGCTTGCCCCGGCGCAGCACGTCGTTGTCCATGCAGGGCATATCGTCGTGCACCAGCGAATAGGCATGCAACATTTCAAGTGCGGCCGCAGGCGCGTCGACCACGACTGGATCGGCGCCCGCCAATTCGCCGGCCGCATAGGCCAGCAACGGGCGCATCCGCTTGCCGCCGTCGAGCACCGCGTGGCGCATCGCGTCGATCAACGGCGCGGGAATGCCGGCCTGTGGCGACAGCGCGCCCGCCAGCACATTCTCGATACGTTGCGCTCGCTCGCCGGACCAGACCTCGAACGCGAGATCAGGATCCATCACCGCCGTCCGCGACGAAGGGCTTCAGCACGCCCTGCTCCAATATCTCGACCTGTTGCTGCGCGTCCGTCAGCGCGGACTGGCAATAGGCAATGAGCTCCGCGCCGCGCTTGTAGGCCGCGAGCGATGCCTGCAGCGGCATCTGTCCGTCCTCCATCGAGGCCACGAGGGCTTCGAGTTCGGCCAAGGCGGCCTCGAAAGTCTTGGGCGGTTCAGCAGTCTTGGCCATGATCGAAGGTGGGCGCGCATTCTGGGAAGGACCGGGGAAGCGTTGCCGATACGGACGCGGCACCGGGGGTCGTCAAACTGCGCTAAGGTCTTGACCTGATGGCAGAAAGCCGATTATAATATCACCTTTTGACGACGCGGCCTTACACGAATCTTTCGTGCGGCCGACTTAGCAAAGCGGTCCGGGGCGGCTTTTTTCGAAAAGACCAAAGCCGTAAGCGTCCCGGGTTGTTGGGTTGGGTTGGTTGCCAGCAACCGATAGGTTCACGAAAGGGTAGGCCGATGTCTGACCTCGCCGCGGCGGGTCGTCTGCGTCAGTCCACGACGCAATTCCCCGTCTCATGGTATTGCGATCCACGCGTCCTCGACGCCGAGCAGCGCCTGCTGATCGCGCGCGGACCCGGCTATGTGGGTCACGAACTGATGGTGCCCAACGTGGGCGACTTCCAGGCGCTGGCCGCGCGCGGGGAGGCGCAGATGCTCGTCCGCAATCCGGGCGGCATCGAGCTCCTGTCCAACATCTGCCGGCACCGCCAGGCGCTGATGTTCAACGGTCGCGGCAACGCCAGCAGCATCGTGTGCCCGTTGCATCGCTGGACCTACGACTTGAAGGGCGAGTTGTTGGGCGCGCCGCATTTCGCGGACAAGCCTTGCCTCAACCTCGGCCGCACGCCGATGCAGAACTGGAACGGCCTGCTCTTCGACGGCCCGCGCGATGTCGCGCGCGACCTGGCAGCACTTGGCGTGCGCCACTTCGACTTCGCGGGGTTCGTGCTCGACCGCGTCGAGCTCCATGCGTGCAACTACAACTGGAAGTCCTTCATCGAGGTCTATCTCGAGGACTACCACGTCGGCCCGTTTCATCCGGGCTTGGGCCAGTTCGTCACCTGCGACGACCTGAAATGGGAATTCGGCGATCGCTACTCGGTGCAGACGGTGGGCATCAACAACGGTCTCACCAAGCCCGGCTCGCGCGTCTACGAACGCTGGCACAAGGCGGTGCTCGACTACTACCGTGGCGCCATGCCGGCGCATGGCGCGATCTGGCTCACCTACTATCCCAACGTGATGGTCGAGTGGTATCCGCACGTCCTCGTCGTGAGCACGCTGGTGCCGCAGGCCGTGGACCGCACGATGAACGTCGTGGAGTTCTACTATCCGGAGGACATCGCGTTGTTCGAACGCGAGTTCGTCGAGGCGCATCAGGCGGCCTACTTGGAAACCGCCCGGGAAGACGACGAGATCGCGGAGCGGATGGATGCCGGCCGCAAGCTGCTGCACGCCGCAGGCAGGAGTGAAATCGGCCCGTACCAGTCGCCGATGGAAGACGGCATGCAGCATTTCCACGAGTATTATCGCCGCGAGATGGAAGCTCACATCGCGCACCTGTAACCGCGCGCCATCATGCAGTCGCCGTGGATGGTGGTGGCAGGTTTCGCGTTTGCGCTGATGGGCGTGTGCATGAAGATCGGCGCCGCCGGTATCATCGCAGTGCAGCCCCGGCCCGGCGCACGCCGCGAACCGGCCCCGCAGATCACCAACGACTGAAGACGCCGCCACGATGCACACGATGCTGGTTTCCACCGCCGCGCTGGCCGGGATGCTCGACGATCCCGCGCTGGTCATCTGCGACGTCCGCCACGATCTCGCGCGGCCCGAGGCGTGGGGCGAGGACCAGTTCCGCGCCAGCCACATCCCCGGCGCGCGCTTCGTGCACCTCGACCGTTCGCTGTCGGGTGTGAAGAACGGCACCAATGGCCGGCATCCCTTGCCAACCCCCGAGTTCGCGGCCACGCAATTCGCGCGAACGGGCATCGCGGCGGACCGGCAGGTGGTGATTTATGACCAGGGCCCCAGCATGTACGCCGCGCGGATGTGGTGGATGCTGCGCTGGCTCGGGCACGACGCGGTGGCAGTGCTCGACGGGGGCTACGCGAAATGGCTGGCGGAAAACCGCCCGGTCTCCACCGCGGCACATTCTTATGCGCCTGCCCCATTCGCCATTCGCAAGGTGACGCCGCATGTCAACGCCAGCGGCGTTCGCGCAAGCCTGGCGCGGCGCACGCTCTTCCTGGTGGATGCGCGCGCTCCCGAACGCTTTCGCGGTGAGACGGAACCGCTCGATCCGGTGGCCGGCCACATCCCGGGTTCGCACAATCGGCCGTATACGCAGAATCTCGACGCGACGGGCACGTTCAAATCACCCGCCTTATTGCGCGCCGAGTTCGAAGCGTTGCTGGGCGGCACCAAGCCCGATGTCGTCGTGCACTCCTGTGGTTCGGGCGTGACCGCTTGCCACAACATCCTGGCGATGGAAGTGGCGGGCCTCGGTGCCACGCGCCTCTATCCGGGTTCGTGGAGCGAATGGTGCGCGGATCCGCTGCGACCCATCGCCACGGGTGACGAAGCTACTCCTCGATCGTAAGCGGCCAGCTCGCGATCTCGCGATAGACCGGGCCTTCGGGCTGCAACTCCGAGCCGATCAGGCACAGCCGGTCGGCGCGCCAGCGCAAGGGCTCGCAGCGGGTGCGCGGTTGCGGTTGCACGCAGCGCCGGGCCAGCGTGACATGCGGCCGGAACGCGCGTTCCTCCAGCACGAATCCCGCGCGCGCCAGAGCGCCCGCCAGCGTGGCGTGCAGGTCGGTGATGGGTTGCGGGACGACCGCGGGCGCCACCCAGGCCACGCCCGACGCGCGCCACGCGCCAAGGGTGTCGAACACCAGCGTGGCACCGACCTGCGGCATCGCGTCGCCGACGGCCCGCAGCATGGGCATCGCGTGAGCGGGGACGTCGCCCAGGAAAGCCAGCGTCAAATGCAGGTGATCGGCGGAGATCGAGCGGCCGCGTGAACGGCGCGCCACCAAACGGGCCAGCTCGCCGAATGCGAGCCGCACGGACGTTTCAGGCACCAGCGCGAAGAACAACCGTACGGATGCCGGCGGCGCGGGGTCCGGGATCGCCAGATCGGGGAGGACGGACAAGGCAGTCATGAAGACTGTGACCGCAATCCATCGCGGGGGTTCGCGGACATTGATCTGACATCACCGTTGTCCTACAGAAAATGAAAACGCCGCGCGACCGGCCCGGAAGGCTGGTGGCGCGGCGGTGTTCGATGCGCGTTCGCGGCTGATCAGCCGTTGGCGACGTGCAGCTCGCTCTTCGGCTTGTCGAAGAATTGTTCGTCCTCGGTGGAGCCCTTCAGCGCCGTGGTAGATGCGGCACTGCCCTGCACCGTCTGCGTAACTGCATCGAAGTAGCTGGTGCCCACTTCGCGCTGGTGCTTGATGGCGGTGAAGCCCTTCGGCATGGCGGCGAACTCGGCCTCCTGCAGTTCGACGAAGGCCGTCATGTTGTTGTGCGCATAGCCGTGCGCCAGACTGAACATCGAATAGTTGAGGCTGTGGAAGCCGGCCAGCGTGATGAACTGGAATTTGTAGCCCATCGCGCCCAGCTCATGCTGGAACTTAGCGACCGTTGCGTCGTCGAGGTTCTTCTTCCAGTTGAACGACGGCGAGCAGTTGTAGGCCAGCATCTTGCCCGGGAACTTCGCGTGGATCGCATCGGCAAACGCGCGCGCGAAATCAAGATCGGGCTTGCCGGTCTCGCACCAGATCATGTCCGCGTACGGCGCGTAGGCCAGGCCGCGCGAGACCGCCTGGTCGAGGCCGTTGCGCGTCCGGTAGAAACCTTCCTGCGTGCGCTCGCCGGTGCAGAACGGCTTGTCGATGTCGTCGATGTCGCTGGTGACGAGATCGGCAGCTTCGGCGTCGGTGCGCGCGAGGATGAGCGTGGGCACGCCCATCGTGTCGGCGGCGAGACGCGCGGAGATCAGTTTGTCGACCGCTTCGCGCGTGGGCACCAGCACCTTGCCGCCCATGTGACCGCACTTCTTCACGGAGGCCAGCTGATCCTCGAAGTGGACGCCCGCCGCGCCCGCGTCGATCATTGACTTCATCAGTTCGAAGGCATTCAGCACGCCGCCGAAGCCGGCCTCGGCGTCCGCGACGATGGGGGCGAAGAAGTCGGTGTCACCGGTGCCTTCCATATGCTGGATCTGGTCGGCGCGAATGAACGTGTTGTTGATCCGGCGCACGACGATCGGCACGGAGTTGACCGGATAGAGCGACTGGTCCGGGTACATCTCGCCGGCGATGTTGGCGTCAGCCGCCACCTGCCAGCCGGAAAGATAGATGGCCTTGAGGCCGGCC
>JBBQEY010000071.1:0-13044 GCA_038321425.1 Burkholderiales bacterium
TTGCCGCGCGAATACTTCTTCGCGCCACCTGTCCCAGCCGTGGTCGAACGTGCCGCGGTACTTCTCGATCCACGCCGGCTCGACGTGATGCGGCGCGTGCCCCGCGCCCAGGCAGTAGTACATGAAGAACGGCTTGTCCGGTGCGATGGTGCGCAGATCGGTCAAGTATTCGATCGCATGATCGGCGAGATCGGCGTTGAGGTGATAACCCTCTTCGGGCCGGCGCGGCGGGTCGATGTAGTGGTTATCGTGCACCAGCGTGGGCGACCATTGGCTGGTCTTGCCGCCGATGAAGCCGTAGAAGCGCTCGAAACCGCGGGAGAGCGGCCAGCGCGCCTTCGACGCACCGGACGCATACTCGCTGGCCAAGGTGAGATGCCACTTGCCGATACCGAGGGTCGCATAGCCTTGCGCCAGCAACATCTCGGACAGGAAGCCATTCTCCTTCGGCACCATGCCGTTGTAGCCGGGGAAGCCGGTGGCCATTTCCTGGATGATGCCGACACCGTTGGAGTGATGGTTGCGCCCGGTGAGCAGGCACGCGCGCGTCGGCGAGCAGATGGCCGTAGTGTGGAAATCGCGATAGCGCACACCGCCAGCGGCCAGGCGATCGAAGTTGGGCGTGCGGATGTCGGATCCGTAGCAGCCGAGCTGCGCGAAGCCCACGTCATCGAGCAGGAACACGAGCACATTGGGCGCGCCTTGGCGTGCGCGTTGCGGCAACGGCCACGCGGCCTCCGACGTGGCGGCGGTGCGGCCGATCTTGCCGGTGAAGGCGCTGCCTTCGGGATAGGTCTTCAGGTCTTTCAACGGGGCTCCATCGGATGTATCGCTGCCGCCCGGTGCGGGTGGTCTGATTTTCAGACCAATCTACGCGCGACCCGCGTTGGCGTCAATCCATGGCGACGCGCGCCGGCACGACTGTTTGACCCTGCCTGCCGCACGCGGCAGACTCGCGGGGCCATGTCAGCAAAACCGATCAAGCCCATCGCCGCGCCGCGACTCTACCAGCGCATCGCCGAGGAGATCGCGCGGCTGATCGACGCCGGCACGTTCAGGCCCGGCGACCGGCTGCCGGCGGAACGCGATTTGGCGCAATCGCTCGATGTTTCGCGCAGCTCGCTGCGCGAGGCGTTGGGCGTATTGGAGATCGACGGGCGCATCACGATCAAGGTGGGGTCGGGCGCGTATGTAGCCACACCGACGCCGCGTGGTGGCGGGCGGGCACGCAAGTCGGCCGAAATCTCGCCCTTCGATGTGTTGCGCACGCGTCGGCTGGTGGAGGTGGAGGCCGCCGCGCTTGCCGCGCGCCATGCGACGCCGGCGCAGATTGCCGCGATGGGCAAGGCGTTCGAGCGGCTGGCCGCCGAGATGCGCGCCAACCGGATGCAATCGGCGGCGGACCGCGACTTCCACCTGTGCATCGCCAATGCCAGCGGCAACAGCGCGCTCGCGCTGGTCGTCGAGCGGTTGTGGGTGGAGGGCGAGCAGCCGCTCAATGTCCGGATCGAGGCGCTGTTCGTCACGCGCGGGCGCAAGCGCGACAACATCGCCGAGCATCGCGCGGTGCTGGAGGCCATCCGCAACCGCGACCCGGCCGCGGCGCGGCGCGCCATGCGCGCGCACCTTACCAACGCGGAGCGGCAGCGGATGATGCTGCTGCGCGATCGCGCGCGGAACTAGAGACGTCACGATGGCATTGCCGGGAGATGCGGAACGTGCGCGTGCGGAAATGACGCCGATCGCGTTGGCGGATGTCGAGTGGACCGCCATCCGCGCGCAGGGGGCGGGCGGACAGAATGTCAACAAGGTGTCCTCGGCAGTGCATCTGCGCTTCGACATCCCGGCGTCCACGCTGCCGGACCTTGTGAAGGCGCGGCTGCTGGCCAGCGGCGATCAGCGCATCACCGCCGCCGGCGTGGTCGTCATCAAGGCGCAGCGCTTCCGCACGCAGGACCAGAACCGTGACGACGCGCTGGCCCGGCTGCAGGCGCTGGTGGATGCGGCCGCGCATGTGCCGCGCGTACGCCGGCCTACCAAGCCCACCAAAGGCTCGCAGCGCAGGCGCGTTGATTCGAAGGTCAAGCGTGGCCAGATCAAGTCCACGCGCGGCAAGGTCGTGGACTGACGCGCAGGCCGGGCCGGCGGACCTCCGGCGATGCGCACTGGAAGGTGCCCGCGCGGCAGGAGCGGCGTAACATGCGCGCACGCTCGCTGATCCGCGTTCGCCCACCCTAGGTCTTGACGCCGCGCCATGAACGAACCTGAAGCCGAGATTACGCCGCCCGCGAAGGAGGGTGACTGGGATTCGCCCGGCAACGTCCACGCCCTGGTGTTGCTGCTGATCACGAGTGTCGGAATTTATCTCTGCCTGTGGATGTCCGCGCCGTTCTTGCCGGCCATGGCATGGGCGCTGGCGCTGGCCGTGCTGTTCGCCCCGCTGCAGCGCAGGCTGGAACAGCGCTTCGGGCATCCCTGGCTCGCGGCCGCCGGATGTGTGATCGCCGCCGGTGTTCTGGTCGCGGTGCCGGCGCTCTTCGTCACCGACCGGATCGCCGGCGAAGTCGCCAAGTGGGCGGGGACCATCAACCTGCTGGTCGAGTCGGGCGAGTGGCGCCGCACGCTGGACGCCCACCCGGGCGTCGCGGCCGCGGTGCAGTGGATCGACGACCAGTTCGATCTGCGGGCAGTGGTCAAAGGCGGCGCGACGTGGATGACTGGCGTGGCCCGGTCGTTCGTGCAAGGAACGTTCATGCACCTGCTCGGCCTGATCCTCACGTTCTACCTGTTCTACTATTTCCTGCGCGACCGCAGCACCGCGTTGAAGTCGCTGCGCGGCATGTCGCCATTGGCGGCCGGCGACATGAACCGCGTCTTCGTCGCCGTTGGCGAGACGGTGCATGCCACCGTGTACGGAACCTTCGTCGTCGCCATCGTGCAGGGCACGCTGGGCGGCCTCATGTTCTGGTGGCTCGGTTTGCCGGCGCCCATCCTGTGGGGACTCGTGATGGGATTGCTGGCAGTGGTGCCGGTGCTCGGAGCCTTCGTCATCTGGATTCCGGCGGCCATCTTCTTGTTCCTGATCGACGCGCCGGGCAAGGCGCTGGTGCTGGCGATCTGGGGCACCGTGGTGATCGGCGGCATCGACAACGTGCTCTATCCGCTGCTCGTCGGCAGCAAGTTGAAGATCCATACGGCGATTGCCTTCATCTCCATCGTGGGGGGGCTGATCGTGTTCGGCACCGCGGGCCTCATTCTCGGCCCCGTGATCTTCACTGCGACGCGGGTGCTGCTCGAGATCTGGCGCGGCCGCAATGCGGCGGCCGACGCTTGACGGCGTTACGGCGCGCCACGCGCTGCGAGTCATCCATTCCCCGCCTTCCACGGAGTACCTGATGCAATCGCGAGCCACCACGCTGCTGCTGTCCCTTGCCCTGCTCGTCGCGGTCGCCGGGTGCGCCCCGACCGGCGAGCACAAGGTCTGGCGCGATCCCGGGTACGCCGGCGGCCCGCTGAAGAAGGTGTTCGTCATCGGTCTTGATTCGACCAGCCTCTCCGATCGTCGCGGCTTCGAGGACATGATGGTGGGCCAGATTGAGGCGGCCGGCGGCCAGGCCGTGCCGGGATACCAGTTCATTCCCCAGGGTGTCATGCCCGATGATGGGACGATCGCCGCCGCCGTCGCGCGTTCCGGTGCGGATGGCGTGCTGATCTCGCGGATGGCGGGGCTCGAGACGCGCAGCAACGCGCTGCAGAACCCCTACCCGTCGCTTGATGTCAACGCCCCGGTGCCCGCGATCTACGGTGGTCCCGGTGGCGGCGCGTACCAGGTCGCCACCGTCTACACGACGCTCTTCGCGGCGAACGGCATGAGCCCGATCTTCACCTACGATCCTAAAACCTTCGATCCGGGCGACTTCGCGGCACAGGTGCCGATGTACGCGAACCTGCTGGTGAGCTACATGCAGTCGAACGGCTTCCTGCAGACGTTGATGCTGCCGAAGTAACGGCTCAAGTGCCGCGGCCCGTGCCGCGGTCGCGCGCACGCTGTTCGGCGAGTTCACGGGTCTTGATCGCGATGTACTCGCCGCGCTCGAATTCGCGCAGCTGCGCCGCGAAGCGGTCGGTCAGCGTGTAATAGCGATCAAGGCGTGCCGCGGCGCGGGCGGCTTCCGGTACGTCGCCGGTATCGAGGACCGACGTCAGCGCCAGGTAGTGCCGCATCGCGTTGCGCTCGACGACACCGCGAACGCCGCGCGCCGGGGTGCCCGCCGCGGTCATCGAGAAGCCCGTCCGGCCGCTGCCTGCGGTCGCCAGGTACCCTGCCGTGGCGGTGCGGCTCGCGAATGACGCGCTGTACCCGTAGCGCACGGCAATGAACGTCGCGTCGCCGACGGGTATCGCTTCGAGCGTAAACACATAGTCGCGCGTGTCGAGCGGGCCTTCCGCGGCCTGGAGCACCACGCGCAGGTACCGGTCGCCAAGTTGCTGCGTCGAGGCGACAAAGGTCTGTGCGTAGACACGGTCCGCGGGCTCGTAGTGCTTGCGCCCGGCATTGAGCAGCACGCGATCCTCGCCCGCAACGCGGTCGCTCGTGCAGCCCTTGACGTTGGGAGTGCAGCATCGCGGCGTCGCAGAACGCCCAAGGCGAGGCAAAGGCGGCGCTGAACGTTGCGTACGGATGCGCGACGATGCCCACGATCTCGCCTTCGGCCCGCACGCCTTCATCGCGTGAACGCACGAGCAGTGGCAGGCCGAAGGGACTCTGCGCCAACTCGGCGGCCAGCGTATGGTGGCGCGCGGTCAGCGCGACCACCGGGTCCGCGGAGGGAAGCCCAGATGCGGGCTGCGCGAACGCGGTCGCGAACAGCAGCGCCGCGCCAATGCCACAGAGGGCGGCGATCCAGCGCAACATCGTCAGCGTATTCATCATGGGCCTGCGTGGCGGTGGGTGGCGTTGGCACAACGGCGCCAATGACGCCAATCTAGGCGCCGCAGCGCTGGCAGGCGCTGGACAAACCTGCAGCGGCAATGCGGAAAGATCGCCCTTGCTGGTCGGTTCGGTGCCGGCGTAAGCTCAGCCGCACGCTGGCGCGTGACCAAAGACGGTCTCCGGCTGCGACCGGGATTGCGATGGCGAGAATGCTGATGATTGTCGTGAATGCCGCCGATGGTGGCGGCAGTTCGTCGGAATGACGCCACACTACGATGTCGTCATCGTCGGTGGTGCAGTCATCGGCAGTGCCGCCGCGTACTTCCTGCGCGCGCAGGCGGCCTTCGGTGGCAGCGTGCTCGTGCTCGAACGCGACTTCGGCTACACCGAGTGCGCGACCACCCGCTCGGCCGCATCGATCCGCCACCAGTTCTCCATTGCGCAGAACGTGCGGATGTCGATGGCCGGCACGCACTTCCTGCGCCACGCGCACGAACATCTGGCGGTGGACGACGATGCGCCCGCCATCGGCTTGCATGAAGCGGGCTACCTGTTCCTCGCCCGCAGCGCCGGCCGCGCCGTGCTCGAGCGCAATCACGCCGTGCAGCGTGCCGAGGGCGCCGACGTGGTGCTGCTTGATACGCCAGCACTTGCGCAATGCTTTCCATGGCTGGCCGTGGATGACCTTGCGGCCGGCTCGCTCGGACTCTCCGGCGAAGGCTGGCTCGACGCGCATGCGCTGATGCACGGCTTTCGCCGCAAGGCGATCGCGACCGGCGCCGAGTATCGCGAGGCGACGGTGGCAAGTCTCGAGCGCGAGGGCGACCGGGTGGTGCGGGTGCGGCTCGCGGACGGCACGCGCATCGCGTGCGGCACCGTCATCAATGCGGCAGGCACCGGCGCAACGGCGCTGGCGGCCACGGCGGGCATCGCGTTGCCGGTGGAGTCGCGCAAGCGCTGCGTGTTCCACTTCCGCTCGCCGGTGAAGCTGCCGGACTGCCCGTTGGTGATCGACCCTTCCGGGCTCTACTTCCGGCCCGAGGGCGCGGGCTTCATCTGCGGCATCGCGCCGGCGGAAGCGGACGACCCGCCCAGCACCGACTTCGATGTACCCCATGCATGGTGGGATGACGTGCTGTGGCCCGCGCTGGCGGCGCGCGTGCCCGGGTTCGAGGCAGCGCGGATGATCAGCGCATGGGCCGGCCACTATGACGTCAACACGCTCGACCACAACGTGATCCTCGGCGCGCACCCTCAAGTCTCGAACCTGCTGTTCGCCAACGGGTTCTCGGGCCATGGATTGCAGCAATCGCCGGCCGTCGGCCGCGCGCTGGCCGAGCTCGTCACCTTCGGCGGTTTCCGTTCGCTCGACCTGGCGGCATTCGGGTGGCAGCGCGTGCTGGACGGCGCGCCGATGCTGGAACGAAACGTCGTCTGAGAACGTCGGGTACTGCCAAGGCCCTAATCCTGCTTGAACCGCATCGTCTCGCCGCCGACCTCGATGTCATCGCCATCGCGCAGTTGGCGTGCTTCGCGATCGATGCGGCGACCGTTCAGCTTCGGCATCCGCTCGCCCTCGACATGCGTGAGGAAGAACCCGTGCGGCCGGCGCGTGATGACCGCGAGCTGCGTGCCCGGCCTCCCCACGAGCGTGACGACACGGTCAAGTTCTATCGTGGTCCTGGCGCGCGGACCGGCCCGGAGCACGACGCGCCCCGTCGTCGCGTGGCTGCGCGTCGGTCGCGCCGTGGGCACCCGCAGGCTGTCCGGCGACGGCCGTACATCGTCCGGCGCAAGGACGGTCTGCGGCTTCAGTCCCGTGATGAGCATCGTGCGGTCGAGGCTTGTCTCCATCGACGCGCGCGGATTGAGATAGCGCAGGTTGTAGGTGCCGAACTCGATCACGTCGCCGTGCTGCAGGATTTGGCGCTCGACCCGCGTGCCGTTGACGAATGTCCCGGTCACGTTGTGCATGTTCTCGAGGATGTGGTCGTTGCCCACGGACACGATGACGGCATGCGCGGCGCCGACGCGCGGATCGTCGATCACCACCTGGTTGGTCGGGAGCCTGCCGATCTGCAGCCGCTCGTTGTCCAGGAAGCACTGGAACACCACGGTGCCTTCGGTGCTGAGGACGAGTTTCGCCATGACGAGCCGCAGCAGGTCAGCGCTGGAACCACGCGGCTAGGCGCTGCCACCAGCCGCCACGCGTCCCGATCGCCGGGGTCTCGTGCAGGCGCACCAGGATCGCGGATACGTTGTCATGGCCGCCGTTGTCCTTGGCCGCCTGCACCAGGTGATGCGTCGCCAGCGGCAGGTTCGATTTCAGCGAGTTCATGATGAGCTCGATGTCGCTGTCGTCGACGAGATCGTTGAGCCCGTCGGAACACAGCAGGTAGACGTCGCCCGCCAGCACTTCGTCGTCGCGCAGGTGCGGCGTAACGTGGGCCGCAATGCCCAGCGCCCGCGTCACCAGGTTCCGGTTGTGCGAGCCGCCGGCGTCCGCGACGGCGATGAGACCCAGTTCCACCTGGTCGCGCAGCAGCGAGTCGTCCCGCGTCAGCAACTGCAGCCGGTTGTAGCGCAGTCGGTAGATACGCGAGTCGCCCACGTGCGCCAGCAGCACGCGCTGGCCATGGAAGACCGCCATCACCAGCGTGGTACCCATCCCCCGGCAGGCGGGATTGGTTTGCGCTGCGGCAAAGATTTCGTCGTTGGCGCGAATTATGCTTCGCCCAACGGCCAATTGCGACGTGGCAGGATCGTCGTCGGCATCGAAGGTGGGCACCTGGTCGCGCAGTGCGTTCAACAGGGACTCGGTGGCCATGCGGCTCGCGACTTCGCCGGCACGATGACCGCCCATGCCGTCGGCCAGTACCATGAGGCCGCGGTCGGCATCGAACACGATACTGTCCTCGTTGAATTGGCGGACAGTGCCGGCGTCGGTCAGGCCGGCGGCTTCAATGGAAAGGCGTGCCATGGTCCGGCATGGGGAAGTTGACGCTGATAGGATTGAAGAAGTCACCACGGTCACGACACTTGCACAATCAAAAGTATCCCACATGACGATCACTGCGCCGCCTTCGCAGATCAGCCGCTACGAGATTCTCGGAGAACTCGGCCGCGGCGACATGGGTGTCGTGTACAAGGCACGCGACCCGTTGATCGAACGGTTGGTCGCGCTGAAGACGATCGCCGTCGAATTGCGCGGCGCCGAAGCGGTTGCCTTCCGCCAGCGATTCTTCCGCGAGGCGCGTTCCGCCGGTGGCTTGAACCACCCCAATATCGTCACGATCCACGATGTCGGCGAAAGCGAGGACGTCGCCTACATCGCGATGGAGTTCCTCGGCGGACGTTCGCTGCGCGAGATCCTCGACTCCGGCACCGTTCTGCCGATCGCAACGATCATCGATATCGCGGCGCAGGTGGCCGAAGGCCTCGCCTTCGCGCATCGCGTGGCCATCGTCCACCGCGACATCAAGCCCGCCAACATCATGGTGCTGGAGAACGGCGTCGTGAAGATCACCGACTTCGGCATCGCATCCTTGCCGAGCGGCACCCGCACGATTGCGGGCACAGTGTTCGGCTCGCCGTGGTACATCTCGCCCGAGCGCCTGCGCGGCGAGCGCGCCGATGGCCGCTCCGACATCTTTTCGCTGGGCGCCGTGCTGCACGAGATGCTGACGGGTTTGCCGCCCTTTACAGGCGCGGACCTCGACTCGCTGTTCGCGCAGATCCTGAACGTGATGCCGGCGGCACCCAGCGCGCGTAACCGCAACATCCCGCCGGCCGTCGATGCGATCGTGGCCAAGGCGATGGCCAAGAGTGTCGAGGATCGCTTCCGCGACGCCGATGCGATGGCGGCGGCACTGCGCGCATTGGCGGCGCCGGGCGCGTTGACACCTCCGCCCCCGGCGCCCCCCGAACCCGCCAACCCGGACGTGCTGCCGTGGCGCGAAGGATTCCCGGCCACCGTGCGCATCACTGCGGCACCGGCCGCCGCCGCCGCTGCGACCGATCCCGCGTTGGTGCCCATGCTGGAGGCACCCGCGGCCGCGCTGCCGCCGGTGGCAGCTGCCCCGGCGATACCGCTCAAGGGGCGCCGCGCCGCATGGATCGCCGTTGCGGCGGTGCTGCTGGCGGTGGTGGCCGGGAATGCACTGTGGCCGCGCACGTCGCGCGACGTGTCCCCGCCGCGCGGCGACGTGGCGTCACCCAAAGCGTCCACCGCCGGCCCGGTGGTGACGGCGCCTGGCGTGACAGCGCTGTCCGGCCCGCCCTCCGCCGGCAAAGCCGCACCGCCGGTTGGCGCCGCGCCCGTCGCCAGCGTGCCCCCGGCGCCTGCTGCCCCGGCGGCGCTTTCGGCCGCGCCCACGTCGCCCGTGGCGCCGCCGCCGGCGCCCTCGATCGCCGTCGCGCCAACCGCTGCCGCAGCGCCTGCGAAGACCGAAGTGGTGAAGCCCGAAACCCCGAAGGCCGATGCTGCCAAGGTCGAGGCCCCGAAAGCCGGCGCGCCGAAGGCCGAGGCGGTTGCCGCGCCGGCGGCCAGCGCCAGCGCTACATTGGGCATTGCAGTCACCCCGTGGGGCGAGGTATACGTCAATGGCAAGAAGGTGGGGGTGTCGCCGCCGTTGACGGAATTAAAGCTCGCGCCGGGCAGCTACGCGATCGAGATCCGCAACACGACGTTTCCCCCGTATCGCGCCACCGTTGACCTGCGGACACAGGCCAGCGCCAGGATCAGGCACAAATTCCAATGAATTTCGTTCGACCGCTGACCACCATCGGCACCGTGCTGTCAGTGCTCGCGCTGGCGGCAGCTTGTGCCGCGCCTCCCGCCAAGGGGCCCGAACCGGCCGCGCCCGGCACGCCCTCGGTGCCGGCCAGCGCACCGTCCACGGCCGCCCCCCCGCCCGCCGTGCCGGTCGCGCCGATGCCCGCCGAACCGGTGCTGGACTTGAGCCAGCAGGAACTGGCCAAGGGCATCAAAAGTTATGAGGACGGGAGCTACCCGACCGCTGCGCGGCAACTGCAAGCGGCGCTGAACTTCGGCCTGGCGGCGCCGGCCGAGCAGGCGCAGGCGCGCAAGTACCTGGCCTTCATTCAGTGCGTGTCGAAGCGGGGCCAGGCCTGCCGCGACGAGTTCCGCAAGGCGTTCGCGGCCGACCCGACCTTCGACCTGGCCCCGGCCGAAGCCGGCCACCCGATCTGGGGTCCGGTGTTCCGTGCGGTCAAGGCGGAGCAAGGCAAGCCCGTCCGCAAGTAGCACCATCCGCTGGTGCCCGCCGCAATACCGCGCGTCCGGTCAAGAAGGAACCACCGGCCGATGGCCGGGTCAGTCACACTCCTGTTTGGCACGAGCGGCCCTTACGATGCAAATCTACGCCTTGATCCGCCTCCTTGCCATGCTGCCGTTCGCATGGGCCGTTACCGCCTCCGCGCTGACCGTCGACGGCGGAACGCCCGGCGTCACCACCGGGCAGGTCGTCGTCAAGCTGCGCGCCGATGCCCATGCAGCGGCGCCGGCCGAACGCGTGGCGGCATTGTCCGCGGCGATCGGCGTGCCGCTCGTCTACCGGCGCTCGATGGCCATCGGCGCCTACGTCATCGGCGTTCCCGGTGCGGAATCCGATGCGGCGGTCGATCGGCTGGCCGCGCAACTGGCCGCGCGTCCCGAGGTGATCTACGCCGAACGCTCGCGCCGGATGTACGCGCAGCGCGTGCCGAACGATCCGCTGTTCGCCAACCAGTTCTACCTGCAACCCGGCAGCACGACGATCAATGCGCCGGCTGCATGGGATCTGACCGTGGGCTCGCCGTCGACGGTGGTCGCGGTGCTCGACACCGGCTATACCGCGCACTCCGATCTCGCCGCGCGCGTTGTCGGTGGCTATGACATGGTCAGCAACTTCGCCTCCAGCAACGACGGCAAGGACAAGGATTCCGTGGGCAACTATCGCGATGCCGACGCGCTAGACCCGGGCGACTGGGTCAGCGCCGAGGACAAGAACAGCAGCTTCGCCAGTGGTGAATGCGGCATCGAGGACAGCACATGGCACGGCACGTCGGTGGTGGGCATCATTGGCGCCATCGCCGACAACGGCAATGGCGTGACCGGCGTGGACTGGAACGCGCGGCTGGTGCCGGTGCGCGTGCTCGGCAAGTGTTTCGGCAGCGACGCCGACATCGCCGATGCACTCGCTTGGGCCGGTGGCGTCAGCGTGCCCGCGGCACCTGTCAACGCGCATCCCGCACATGTGATCAACATGAGCCTCGGCGGGCCTGGCACGTGCCAGAACTTCATGCAGGAATCGGTCGACCTGGCGTTCGCGCATGGCGTCACGCGCGCGATTGTCGCGTCCGCGGGCAACGAGGCCAGCGGCGCGCTGCACTCGCCGTCATCGTGCACGGGTGTCATCGCCGTGGCGGCCTCCACGTTCGCAGGAAATCGCACGATCTATTCCAACTACGGCCCGCGTATGGACATCGCCGCGCCTGGCGGAAATGGCGTCTCCGGCAGTCCCTACAACTTCCTGGTGCTGACCAACCTCGGCAAGACGGTGCCGGCGGCGGAGGGCACGCAGTACTATGCGGGCACGAGCTTTTCCGCACCGCTCGTCAGCGGCGTAGCCGCGTTGATGCTCGCGGTGGCGCCCGGCCTTTCCGCCACGCAGGTGCGCGCGTTGCTGAAGAGCAGCGCCAAGCCATTTCCCGCAGGATCCACGTGCTATGAAACAGGATGCGGCGCTGGCCTCCTCGACGCGCCGGCAGCGGTGCGCGCCGCACTCGCCACCACGGGCGTCGTGCCGCCGGTCACGCTGGTCGAGTACTACAATGCCGGCCTCGACCACTACTTCATGACGTGGGTGACGGATGAAATCGCGCAGCTTGACGCCGGCACCACGCTCAAGGGTTGGTCGCGTACCGGACGCACGATCAACGCGTATCCCGCGGCCTTCGCCGGCACGACTGCCGTGTGCCGCATCTACATTCCGCCCGGCAAGGGTGATGGCCACTTCTTCGGGCGCGACCAGATCGAATGCGACGGCACCATCGCGCGCAACCCGTCGTTCGTGCTCGAGTCGCCTACGTTCTTCCATCTGCATCCTGCCAACGCCGGTACCTGCGCTACAGGCACGATCCCGGTGTATCGCGTGTACTCCAATCGCGCCGACGCCAATCATCGCTACACCACCGAACGCACGGTGCGCGACCAGATGGTCGCGAAGGGCTGGCTTGCCGAAGGCGACGGTCCCGACACCGTCGTGATGTGTGCGCCACCAGCATGAATCCATGACCGACGCCATCGCGTTGTTGCGCGCGCGTTTCGGCATTGAAGCCCCGCATCCCGGCGCGTGCCTTGGTCCGGGTCAGTGGCGCGGCGGCGGTGCGCAACTCGCATCGTTCAATCCGGCGGACGCGTCAACGCTGGGAACGGTGACGCTGGCCGATGCCGCCGATGTCGAGGCCGTGGTCGCCGCCGCCACCGTTGCCGCGCGAGCGTGGCGCGACGTGCCGGCCCCGGTGCGCGGGGCTGCGGTGCGCCTCTTCGCCGACCTGCTGCGCGAACACCAGGATGCCCTCGGCACGCTCGTCGCGCTCGAGAACGGCAAGATCAAGGCCGAAGGCGACGGCGAAGTGCAGGAGATGATCGACATCGCCGATTTCGCGGTGGGCAAATCACGGATGCTCTACGGCAAGTCGATGCACTCCGAGCGTCCCGCACACCGGATGCTGGAGCAGTGGCATCCGCTGGGCGTCGTGGGGGTGGTCACCGCGTTCAACTTTCCGGTGGCGGTGTGGGCGTGGAATGCATTGCTGGCGTGCATCTGCGGCAATGCGGTGGTGTGGAAGCCCTCGCCCAAGACGCCGCTCACTGCGCTGGCAGTGCAGTCGCTTGCCAACACGGTGATGCAGCGGTTGAACCTGCCCACAATTTTTACCTTGGCGATCACCGACAACGAGTGCACCCGCGCGCTGGTCGACGATCCGCGGATTGCGCTGGTGTCGTTCACCGGCTCCTCGGCGGTGGGGCGCGACGTCGCCACGCGCGTGGCGGCGCGCTTCGGCAAGTCGCTGCTCGAATGCGCGGGCAATAACGCGATCATCGT
>JBBQEY010000072.1:0-13009 GCA_038321425.1 Burkholderiales bacterium
CAAGTCGCATCACAACGTTGGCGGGCTGCCTGAGACGCTGCATCTCAAGTTGCTGGAGCCGCTGCGCGAATTGTTCAAGGATGAGGTGCGCGAGCTGGGTCAGGAGCTTGGCCTGCCGCGCGACATGGTGTTCCGCCATCCGTTCCCGGGGCCAGGCCTTGGCGTGCGCATCTTAGGCGACATCACGCGCGAACGCGCCGACCTGTTGCGTCGCGCCGATGCAATCTTCATCGAGGAACTGCGCAACACGCCGGCGACCAACGGCCGCACGTGGTACGAAGCGACGGCACAGGCCTTTGCCGTGTTCCTGCCGGTGTGCTCCGTGGGTGTGATGGGCGACGGGCGCACTTACGAGAACGCCGTGGCGTTGCGCGCCGTGCAGACCACCGATTTCATGACCGCGCATTGGGCGCAGCTGCCGCACGACCTGCTGGCGCGCGTGTCGAACCGGATCACCAACGAAGTGCGCGGCTTCAACCGCGTGGTCTACGATATTTCGAGCAAACCGCCGGCGACGATCGAGTGGGAGTAGATTTCGACATCGAGCGCGGTCTATCGCCAACTATCGGAATGCGTGCCGGCGCGATACGAGGCAGCCGTGAGTCACACTGCTTGACTTCCTGATCGCTTACTCCTGCAAAGGGGGCGGGGGCCGTGACCCGCCTCGGGGCGGTGGCGTTCATCCATCGCCCCGGCCCATGGTCCGCCGCTGTTGGCGATGCCGCGAGCTGCTGCCCGCCGCGCAGGCGTCCAAGCACAGTCAGAGCGGCGCGGCGATGGCGCGGCGACGCACGAGAATTTGGGTCGTCAGCACCACCGCCAAGAGGGCGCCGCCGATCGCGTCCGTTTCGAGGCCGGGCTTGATCAGCAGCAACGAGGCCACGACGAGCAGCACCCGCTCCCAAATTCGGCAAGGCATGACGAGGTAACCGAACAATCCTGCGGCCAGGGCGATAACTCCGATGGCTGCCGTGATGAACGACGTCGCAATGGTCGGCCATTCCCCGATCATCAGCAGCGCCGGCTCGTAGATGAACATGAACGGCACGATGTAGACCGGCGCCGCAACGCGCATCGCCGCGAAACCTGATTGCCACAGGTCGGCCTTGGCGAGACCCGCGGCCGCGAACACGGCAAGCGCGACCGGCGGCGTGATTGCCGAGAGGATCGCGAAGTAGAACGCGAACATGTGCGCCGCGGGCGTCACAGCCCCCAGCTTGATGATCGCCGGCACCAGCAGCGAAACCATCACGATGTACGCGGGGGTCGTCGGCATGCCCATGCCGAGGATGATGCCGGCCAACGCCGTGAGCACGAGCGCGAGGAGAAGCTGGTCCTGTGCCAACAAAATGACGAACTGGGTGAACACGATGCCAAGCCCGGTAATCGTCACGCTGCCGATCACGATGCCCGCGCACGCACATGCCATCGCGACCGCCAGCGTATTGCGCGCGCCCTCCTCCAGCGCCCCAACAACCGAGTGCCAGCCAATTCCGGCGCGCGTCGACTTGCGCAACAGTGCTACCGGCAGGCACGACAACGCGCCGGCGAGTGCGCAAAGTGGCGCCGAATAGCCGAGTAGCAGGCCGAAGAGCACGAAGAGAATCGGGATGAACAGGTGTCCCCGTTCCCGCAGCACCTGCCCAAGTCGCGGCAGTTCGGACCTGGCAATGCCGACGAGACCACTGCGCTTGGCTTCGAAGTGGACGGCGAAGAAGACTGCGACGTAGAACAGGATCGCCGGGATCAACGCCCAGAGCGTGACCTGCAGGTACGAAACGGCTAGAAACTCCGCCATCACAAACGCCGCGGCGCCCATCACGGGCGGCATGATCTGCCCGCCCGTCGACGCAACCGCCTCGATCGCCGCGGCGAACGGCGGGCGAAAGCCCGTGCGTTTCATCAGTGGAATGGTGATCGGTCCGTCGACCATTACATTGGCCACCGCGCTGCCCGACACGGTACCGAAAAGGCTCGAACTCACCACCGCAACCTTGCCGGGACCTCCGGCGGTGTGGCCGGTAAGGGAGAGCGCGAAATCCATGAAGAGCTGGCCGGTGCCACTCTTCTCCATGAACGCACCGAACAGGACGAACAACATCACGTAGCTAGCCGACACGCCCAGCGTGGAGCCGAAGATGCCTTCGGTAGACAGGTAGACCTGCTCCAGCAACACCTGCGGCGCCACCTTCGTGAGGAAGAGAGCGTAGGCGAGAAAGCACATGGCGGTAAGAGGCAACGCCCACCCGATCACCCGCCGGGTTCCGTCGAGCACCAGCACGATGGCGACTACCGCGAAGAACTTGTCCCACGCGGTCAGGTCGTCTATGTAGATGATGCGATTCTCGAACGCCGAGTAGTCGAGCAGGATGTGCAGGACGAAGCCCCACGCGCCGACGATGAACAGAGCATCGAAAACGCGCCAGCGGCCGCCGCCGCGAAACGGGTAGACCAGGTAGACGAGCGTCAGCGCGAAGAGCAGGTGGATGCCGCGAAAGATCATTGCCTGCGGCGGCCCGAATGCTGCCACGTACATGTGATAGAGCGACATCGCGATCGCGATGCCGAATACGATCCAGCGCAGCGCTGTACGCACCGGCAAGATCGCAGGCTGCTCGTCCATGTCGCGACGATTAAGCAATGAACGAAGGGGGCGATACCACCGCCCCCATCAGGTTCAAGCCGTAGCCGCTTCCGCTCGGATCGGCGCGTTAGATCGCGCCGACTTCCTTGTAGTACTTTGCCGCACCCTTGTGCAGGGGTACGCCGATATCGATGGCCATGTCTTTCGGCGTGAGTCCGGTCATCGGCTTGACGATCGAGGCCAGCGTGGACACGTTCGCCGCCAGCGACTTGGTCATCAAGTACACCGTCTCCTCGGGCAAGTTGCACGCGACGACAACGTGCGCCGAATACGCGATGACCGGGACATCCGCCGTCTGCTTGGGATAGGTGCCCGCCTTGATCATCAGCCGGTTGTAGCCCGGGTTGGCGGCCTTCATCGCCGCCATGGTCTTGTCATCGACGGGAATGAGCATGACATCGCGCGCGCTGGCCAGATCCATGACGGCCGAGGCTGGGGCGGTTGTGCCAAGTGTCATTACCTGCACATGGCCGTCCTTCATCAGCGCCACTGCGTCGTTGTAGCTCGCCTGGAAATTGACTTTGCTCAGCGCGTCATACGACAGGCCATTGACCTTCAAGACCTCCGCAGTCAGCAGTTCGGCCGTGTTGCCCTTGGGCTGGACCGCAACCGTCTTGCCCTTGAGATCGGCGTAGGAACTGACCTTTGCATCGGCGAGCGCCACCACTTGGAAGTACTGCGGGTACAGGTTGGCTACCTGGCAGACGTTCGTGACTTTGGCCGGATACGGCGGGCGCCCGGCAATGCCATCCACCGTCGACGACGAGTTACCGAAACCGATCTGGGCCTTGCCCGCGTCGACCCCGCGAATGTTCGAAATGCCTGCGCCCGGTTGCTGCTGAATTTCCAACCCGGGGACGGCTTTCTCCCAGATGCCCTTCAGCGCGCCACCCAAGGGAACCCAAGAACCGCCCTGAGGCCCGGTCATGAATGTCACCTGTTCGGCCGTCGCGGCCGTAGCCAGCAGCGCGCCCGAAAGGACGGCGAGCGCGCAGACCTTCTGCATTGCAACCATTGATGCCTCCTAGGACATGGCGGGTCTAAAGTGCCCGACGTTCCGGGATGGTATCGCAGTCGACCGGTTACGGCCACCGCGTGCTCCGAGCCGGCAGCACGCGGCGCGACGGACCTTCGTCGCGAACATTATCGGTCGGCGAGTGCATTCAACCCTTGGTGCCACGCGGATCTTTACCGTGACTGTCCTTTTGAGCGATGCGTCCGCATGGCGACGGCAGGCGTTCCGCTTGACGGAATCTGTGTTGCAGATCACACTGCCGCATGATTCGCTCGTTCGCGTGTGCCGATACCGAGTCGTTGTTTCAAAGCCACGCGGTATCCCGCTTTCGCAATATCGAGCGCGTCGCGAGGCGCACGTTGCTTCAGCTTCACGCCGCCACCGAACTCGCGAGTCTGCGTATCCCACCCGGCAACCGGCTGGAGGCACTGAAAGCCGACCGCAAGGGCCAGCACAGCATTCGCATCAATGACCCGTGGCGAATCTGCTTTGTGTGGAAGCGGGATGGAGCGCACCGGGTTGAAATCGTGGACTGCCACTAGGAATGCCGAACATGGTCAAGTTGCTTGATGTGATTCATCCGGGCGAGATCCTGCTGGAGGATTTCATGAAGCCCATGGGCATCAGCGCTCGCCAGCTCGCCTCGGACATCGATGTTTCGCCCAGCAGAATCAGCGAGCTGGTGAACGGCCAGCGCCCCGTCACCGCGGATACCGCGCTTCGGCTCGGATTGTTCTTCGGCATGGAGCCCCGGTATTGGCTGAACCTGCAGGCCGAGTACGACATTCGGGTCGCTGATCGGGAACTGCGAGCCAAGCTTTCGCCGAGGATCCGCGTCTTTCAGCCGGCCGCGGGGTGATCGTCGGCGTTCGAGCTTTGCCTGACCGGATTGCCAGGGCCGGGCGGCCCACAACGGGTCGGGTACGGGTCCTTCGGGATCTTGCCGAGAGTGACGGTAAAACGTGGGGCCGAACAATGTTATGCGACAAGCACATAGACTTTTTCATGCCTGGGCCCGCACGGTGTTCAATTTTGAGCGAGCTAATCGAGGAGGGCGCTACCGCAACCCCTGTCTCGCGACTGGCGCGTGAGCAGGCGATTGTCCGGTTCGCACGTGGGCTGTATCAGCTTCCGGATGCGCCGATCGACGCGCAACATACCCTAGCCGAAGCGGCCAAACTGGCGCCGAAGGGCGTCATCGGTATGATTTCGGCCCTGGCCTTTCACGAGCTGACCGATCAAATGCCCGCGAAAGTATGGATCGCCATCGGGCCGAAAGACTGGCACCCGAAGTTTCGCTACCCGTCCACGCGGTTCGTTCATTTTCCGAGCGATCAACGGCGAGTCGGCGCGGAGCGGCATGTCATCGATGGTGTCGCGGTCCCGATCTTCGGAGACGCCAAAACGATCGCTGATCTCTTTCGTTACCGACGCACCGTCGGCGTCAGCGTCGCCCTGGAAGGCTGCGCGCAGCACTTCGAAAGAGAAAAGCTACGCCGGCGCAAATCGCCAAGTGCGCGAGCGACGCCCGCGTATGGAAGGCCATGGAGCCGTACTTGAGTGCGTTGAACTCCGATGGATAGGCCGCAGGCCGTTGCACCCGCGACAACCGGCAACCCCGGTGCCATCGGCGATCCGTCGGTCATGGAAACCAACGCGGTTGCGGCGGCGCTGCAAGTGGATGTTGACAATGGGCTGAGCGCACAGGAAGCCGCGCGTCGGCTCGCACAGAACGGACCCAATGCATTGCGAGCCGCCCCACGCGTTCCCGCCTGGCGGCGAGCGCTGGCGCAGTTCCAGGACCCGCTGATCTACCTGTTGCTGGCGGCGGTGGCCATCGCGCTGGTTGCCTGGTGGGTTGAGGGCCGTTCCGGTTGGCCGGTGGACGCGATCGTCATCGCAGCCGTCGTGCTGCTCAACGGCGTGATCGGCCATGTGCAGGAAGCGAAGGCGCAGAACGCCGTGGCTGCACTGGCGAAGATGACCGCAGCCACGACGACCGCGCTGCGCGACGGCAAGCCGCAGCGCGTGCCCAGTGCCGACCTGGTGCGCGGCGATGTGATCATGCTGGCCGAGGGCGATGCCGTCGGCGCCGACGCGCGCCTGCTTCAGGCCACGACCCTGCGCGTGCAGGAGGCCGCCCTCACCGGTGAGAGCGAGGCCGTGCAGAAGGCCACCGCCACGCTGCCCCAGCCCGCACCCTTGGCGGACCAGATCGACATGGTCTTCAACGGCACGGCCGTGGCGCAAGGCACGGGCAGCGCAGTGGTTACTGCCACCGGCATGGACACCCAGATGGGCCGGATCGCGGCGCTGCTGGAGGCCACGACCGAGGAGCCGACGCCGCTGGAAAAGGAAGTCGCGCGCGTCGGGCGCACGCTGGGCCTGGCGGTCGTGGCCATCGCCGTCGTAGTGGTGGTCACCATCCTGTTCATCTCCGACATCCGCAGCGCCGCCGATGTGGTCCACGTGCTGCTGCTCGGTGTGTCGCTGGCGGTGGCGGCGGTGCCCGAGGGGCTACCCGCCATCCTGGCGGTGGTGCTTGCGCTCGGCGTGCAACGCATGGCCAAACACCACGCCATCGTCAAGAACCTGTCGTCGGTGGAGACGCTGGGTTCCGCCTCGGTTATCTGCTCGGACAAGACCGGGACTCTGACGCGATCGGAGATGACCATCGAGCGCGTGATGACGGCTTCGGGCGACACCCACGTCAATGGGGTGGGGTATGCGCCTGAAGGCTGGGTCGAGCACGACGGTGCCGAACTGGCTGCCGGGCCGCTGCGCGATGAGACCCTGGTGGTGCTCAGTGGTGGCAGCCTGGCCGGCAACGCCGATCTGCGCCAGGCAGCGGGCGGCGAGTGGGAGATCCACGGTGACCCCACCGAAGCCGCGTTCCTGGTGGCCGAGCGCAAGCTTGGGGCTGGCACGGTCACGCAGCGGCGCGTGCGGCGGTTCGAACGTGTCGGCGAGATCCCGTTCACGTCCGAGCGCAAGCTGATGACGACGGTCGAACGCGACCATGAACACGGTGACGCGCTCGTGGCGATCACCAAGGGCGCGCCCGACGTGCTGCTCGGCCGTTGCACCCGGGTGCGCGTGGGGCTGGAGGTCGTCGCGCTGGATGAGGCCATGCGGGCGCGGCTGCTGGCCGATGTGGACACACTCACCGACGCCGCACTGCGCACGCTGGCCGTGGCCTACCGGCCGCTAGCGCCTGGCGAAGACGCAGCGGCGGCCGAGGCCCTGGAACGCGAGCTGATCTTTGTCGGCACCGTCGGCATGATCGACCCGCCGCGCGAAGAGGCGGCGGCGGCCATCCGCGAAGCGCACCGGGCCGGCATCCGGGTCGTCATGATCACCGGTGATCACCCAAAAACGGCTGCGCGCATTGCCGCCGACCTGGGCATCGTCGACGCGGGTTCACCCGCCCTCACGGGCGCCGAGATCGATGCGCTCGACGCCGCGGCCTTTGCCGCCGCCGTGCGCAACACGTCGGTCTACGCCCGGGTCGCGCCGGCGCACAAACTGCGCATCGTCGACGCACTGCAGGCCGACGGCAACGTCGTGGCGATGACCGGTGACGGCGTCAATGACGCTCCGGCGTTGAAGGCCGCCGACATCGGCGTCGCCATGGGCGTGACCGGCACCGAAGTCACCAAGGAAGCGGCCAAGATGATCCTGGCCGACGACAACTTCGCCACCATCGTCGTCGCCGTGCGCGAAGGGCGTGCCATCCTGGACAACATCCGCAAGTTCCTGCGCTATTTGCTGTCGTCCAACATGGGCGAGGTGCTGACCGTATTCCTGGGCGTGGTGGGGGCCGGCGTGATTGGTTTGAAGTCTACCGCTACCGGGGCTGGCGGCACCGTGGTGCTGCCGCTGCTCGCCACCCAGCTGCTGTGGATCAACCTCATCACCGACTCAGGCCCCGCGCTTGCGATGGGCGTGGACCCCGCCACCGACGACCTGATGGCCCGCAAGCCGCGGCACTTGAATGATCGGCTGATCGACGCCCGCATGTGGTCGAGCGTGTTCCAGACGGGCCTGGTGATTGCGGTGGTGAGCTTGCTGACGATGGACTTCTACCTGCCGGGCGGCTTGATCCCCGGCACCGGCGATCTGACCACGGCCCGCACCGCAGGCTTCACGGTGCTCGTTTTCACCAGCCTGTTTACTTGCTTCACCGCGCGCTCGGACACTACCAGTGCGTTCGCCGGACTGTTCGCCAATCACTGGCTATGGGGTGCCGTCGCACTCTCGTTGCTGTTGCAAGTGGCTGTTGTGCACCTGCCGTTCCTGAACATCGCCTTCGGCACGGCGCCGCTGGCACTCGACCAGTGGCTGGTCTGCGCGGCGATGGCCAGCGGGGTGTTGATCTACAGCGAACTGCGCAAGCTGGTGGGCCGCCTTGGCGTTCGTTTGCAGCGGTGACGCCACTCAATACGTCAGCAGTGGCGTCCTGCGCAGGAAGTCATCGCTGGTGAGCTGCTGAAGAACGAACGCAGCCACATCGGCGCGCGCGACCTTGCCGACCGTGACGCCAGTCAAGTCAAGCAAGACGCGGTACTTGCCGGTTGCTTCATCATTGGTCAATTGGCCTGGGCGCACGATGATCCAATCCCTGTCGCTTTGGCGCAGCAGTTCTTCCTGGCGATCCTTGTCCTCGTAGATCGTGTGCAGCACCGTAGGCTCGACGACGTGGTCGTAGAAGAATCCACCGTGGCCGCGGCTGTCGCCTGCGCCGATGCCGGTGATACAGACGATCCGTCGAATCGCGTGCTTGTGCATGGCATCCAGCAGGTGCTGCGTCCCATCTGAAAACAGCGTGACATGCTTGAAGGTCACGCCGGTCCCCAGAGAACAGATCACCGCGTCCTGCCCCGCCATCGCGGTATCCACGTCACGCGCATTCAGGATGTCACCTGCAACCACGTGCAGATGGGGATCCGACACTTCGACCTTCGATGCGTCGCGAACCAGCGCGGTGATCTCATGCCCTTCCGCCAGACCCTGCTTGACGATCGCCTCGCCAGTGCGCCCGGTCGCTCCAATCAGGAGAAACTTCATTTGTTGTCGCCTTTCAGATCTGGTTGGTGCGGCTTTCGAACTTGCCGCTGCGACTGCGGTCGGAAAATCTGCTGTCTGGTGCAACCCATGGCGCTGGTCATGGCGTCAACGCGACCTTGAGCACGCCGTCGCGCTGGTGGCTGAACAGATCGTAGGCCGCCTCGATGTCGTCGAGCTTGAAGCGGTGCGTCACCATCGCGCCGAGGTCCACGCGACCGCCCTCGATGACGGACATCAGCCGGCGCATGCGCTCCTTGCCGCCCGGGCACAGCGTGGTGATGATGCGGTGGTCGCCCAGACCGGCGGCGAAGGCGCCGAGCGGAATCGTAAGGTCGGTGGAGTACACCCCCAGGCTCGACAAGGTGCCGCCGGGGCGCAGGACGCGAAGCGCCGCCTCGAAGGTGGCCTGCGTGCCGAGCGCCTCGATGGCGACATCGACGCCGCGCCCACCGGTCAAGCGAAGTATCTCCTCGACCGGGTCGACCTTGCTGCTGTCCACCATATGGTCGGCGCCCATCCTGCCCGACATCGCCAGACGGTCGGGCAGTTTGTCCACACCGATGACCACGCCGGCGCCGCTCAACTTGGCGCCCGCCGTGGCACACAGGCCGATCGGGCCCTGTGCAAACACGGCCACCACGTCGCCGATACGGACACCGGCACTCTCGGCACCGCTGAACCCGGTGGACATGATGTCCGGGCACATCAACACCTGCTCGTCGGAGAGGCCGTCGGGCACCGGCGCCAGGTTGGCCATCGCGTCGGGTACCAGCACATATTCGGCCTGGCAACCGTCGATGGTGTTACCGAATTTCCAGCCACCCATCAGCTTGAAGCCGTGTGGCGTGCCGGCGCCATCCTGCGAACCTTGACCGCACAGGCAGGCATTGCTCCAGCCGCTGGGGGTGATGGCGCCCGCGATGACGCGCTGACCTTCACGATAGCCGGTCACCGAAGAGCCGAGCTTCTCGATCACACCCACCGGCTCGTGGCCGATGGTCAGGCCCTTGGCCACCGGATACTCACCCTTGAGGATATGCACGTCTGTGCCGCAGATCGTGGTGGTGGTCACGCGCATCAGGGCGTCCAGCGGGCCGACCTGCGGGATCGGCTTGTCGTCGATCACGATGCGGCCAGGTTCGACGAATACGGCAGCTTTCATCTTGCTCATTTGATTCTCCGGTTGAATGACGCACGACGGTTGCCGTGCGCCGGGTTTGTCGGGCAGGTAAAGTGCTTCGGTTGGCGCGCAGAGGTGAGCTCACGGGGTCAATCTCGTTCGCACAATCACCCAGGCCGATGCCCGATTTGCCGGACAGCGCAGCCAGAATCGACACCGCCATCTCGGGGCTGGATGTGGCGCAAGCGGCTAACGTTGTCGCCACCTGCAGGCGGGGAAGCCGCAGCGACGTTGATATGCCGAGGACGCCCTTCAGAAAGGCAGCACCTCCCAACCCTGCAACCGGGATGGCGGCGAGCATCGGAGACAGGTCTGTGGCCTGGGGCGCCTGCATGCAATCTGACCATAGCTCCTGGATGTGGTGCCCGACTTCAGGCGACAAGGCAAAGTCGGTCTCACGGCAGCGCATGAAGTTACGGCGATTTCGACGACGCATCTGTACGGTGCCGAACACCGTGGAAAGGTGTTCGCCTGGCAAGGCGGAGAGACGGTCGCCAGCTTGAGTCCGCCAGCGCACAGACTGCGAGCCCTGCGTTGTTGTCTCCTAGAGTCATTGCCGATTTCCGGAGCCACGATGCAAGACGCCCTCGCACCCGACGAACTCCAGAAGATGCACGCTTGGTGGCGCGCCGCCAACTACCTCTCGGTCGGGCAGATCTACCTGCAGGACAATCCGCTGCTCGAGACGCCGCTGACGCTGCAGCACGTCAAGCGGCGCCTGCTCGGGCACTGGGGCACCACGCCCGGCCTGAACCTGATCTACGTGCACCTGAACCGGTTGATCAAGGCGCACGAACTCGACATGCTGCTCATCGTCGGCCCCGGCCACGGCGGTCCCGGCATTGTCGCCAACACCTACCTCGAAGGCGCCTACACGGAACACTACCCGGCCATCGAACGCGACCGCAGCGGCATGCGGCGCCTATTCCGGCAGTTCTCGTGGCCCGGCGGCGTCCCCAGCCATGTGGCACCTGAAACGCCGGGCTCGATCCACGAAGGCGGCGAGCTGGGCTATTCGCTCGCACATGCCTACGGCGCCGCCTTCGACAACCCGGGCCTGATCGTGGCCTGCATCGTCGGCGATGGCGAGGCCGAGACCGGGCCCCTGGCGGCGAGTTGGGACTCCAACAAGTTCCTGAACCCGGCGCGCGACGGCGCTGTGCTGCCCATCCTGCACCTCAACGGCTACAAGATCGCCAACCCGACGGTGCTGGCCCGCATCGGCCGCAGCGAACTCTTCGAGCTGATGCACGCGCACGGCTACGAGCCGCACTTGGTCGCAGGCGATGACCCCGCGCTGGTGCATCAGAGCCTGGCGGGCACACTGGACCAGGCGCTGGCGCGCATCCGGCAAATCCAGACCGCTGCGCGTGCGTCCGATGCGCCGCGGCCACCGGTGCTGCCGCGCTGGCCGATGATCATCCTTGACACGCCCAAGGGCTGGACCGGGCCGAAGGAAGTGGACGGCCTGCCGGTGGAGGGAACCTGGCGCGCCCACCAGGTGCCGATCGCAAAGTTCACCAAGCCCGAGCACCTGCAACAGCTGCAAGCGTGGTTGCAGAGCTACCGGCCCGAGGAGTTGTTCGACGCCGCGGGCAAGTTCCGCGAAGAGCTAGCTGCGCTTGCGCCGACAGGCCAACGCCGCATGGGCTTCAACCCGCACGCCAATGGCGGGCAGTTGCTGCAGGCGCTGGTGCTGCCGCGCCTTCACGAACACGCCGTCGCCGTGCCCGCACCGGGTGCGGTCGAAAGCGGGGCGACGCGCGTGCTCGGCGGCTTCCTGCGCGACGTGATGCGGCTCAATCTGGGCAGCGCCAACTTCCGCCTCTTCGGCCCCGACGAGACCGCGTCGAACCGGCTCGACCCGGTCTATGCCGTGTCGGGCAAGGCCTGGATGGCCGCGACAGTGGAGAACGACACCGACCTCAGCGCCGACGGCCGCGTGATGGAGGTGCTGAGCGAGCACCTGTGCGAAGGCTGGCTCGAAGGCTACCTGCTGACCGGGCGCCACGGCCTTTTCTCGTGCTATGAGGCCTTCATCCACATCATCGACTCGATGTTCAACCAGCACGCCAAATGGTTGAAGGTGAGCCGCAAGATCCCGTGGCGTGCGCCGATCGCGTCGCTGAACATCCTGCTCACCTCGCACGTCTGGCGGCAGGACCACAACGGCCTGTCGCACCAGGACCCGGGCTTCATGGACCATGTGGCCAACAAGTCGCCCGAGGTGGTGCGCATCTATCTGCCGCCCGACGCCAACTGCCTGCTGTCGGTGGCCGACCGTTGCCTGCGCAGCCGCCACCACGTCAACGTCATCGTGGCCGGCAAACAGCCGTCGTGGCAGTGGCTGGACATGGACGCTGCGGTGCGCCACTGCACCGCCGGCGCCGGTGTGTGGGCCTGGGCGGGCAACGAAAGTGCGGCCAGCGACCAGGGGCCCGACGTCGTGATGGCCTGTGCCGGCGACGTCCCCACGCTGGAGGCGCTGGCAGCGGTGATGCTGCTGCGCGAGGACGTGCCCGATATCCGCATCCGTGTGGTCAACGTTGTCGACCTGATGGCCCTGCAGCCGCCATCGGAACATCCGCACGGCCTGGACGACCGCGACTTCGATGCCCTGTTCACCACTGACCGCCCGGTGATCTTCGCCTTCCACGGCTACCCGTCGCTGGTGCACCGGCTGACCTATCGTCGGCACAACCACGCCAACATCCATGTGCGTGGCTTCAAGGAGGAAGGCACCACCACCACGCCTTTCGACATGGTGGTGCTGAACAACCTGGATCGCTACCAGTTGGCACTGGACGCGGTGCGGCGCATCCCCCGGCTGGCGGGCGAGATCGAGCGCGCGACGGCGCGCTACTGGACCCGCATCGAGCGCCACAAGCTCTACATCGCTGAGCACGGCGACGACCTGCCCGAGGTGCGCGAGTGGCGCTGGCTGGGCAGCGCATGATCGCGCCGGCGCTCAACAGCGGCGCGTCGTCGTCGCCCTGAAACAGGGCCTTAGCACCGAGGGAGCCGCCAGCCACCATTGACTTGTTGCTGAAGGCCGGCGTGTTCATGGTGTCGAAAAAGTTGCTGCTGATGCAGCAGCAGCGGT
>JBBQEY010000073.1:0-12981 GCA_038321425.1 Burkholderiales bacterium
CTGCTTTTCGATCTGCGCCAGCGCGGCGCCGAGTGCTTTGGATTTTTGGTCGTCCATGGAGGAGTCGAGGGGCATGATGGGGGTCTCCGAGTATCGCCTGCCGGCGGCCGGCCGGGAGCGGGGTTCAATGCGAACAGGACGAATCGTCGCATAGAACGATCGTTCGACGCAAGCCTCACTTCGGCCTAGGCCATCCGGCCTATTGCGGTTTTGCCACAGCCCCGGAAGCCCGTTCCAGCAACCCGCGCAGGGCCACGCCCACCGAGGCTTCCCGCACCGCCGCGCGGTCCCCGGACAGGTGATGCGTCGCCGCCTGCGGGGCCGAACCGCGCACCGCCCACGCAAAACAGACCATGCCCACCGGCTTCGCCGCCGTCCCGCCGCCGGGGCCCGCCACGCCGGTAATGGCCACGGCCAGGTCGGCCGTCGACTGCGCCAGCGCCCCCGCCGCCATGGCTTGTGCCACCGGCTCGGAGACCGCGCCCTGTGCCTCCAGTATGTCGACCGGTACGCCCAGCATCTCGTGCTTGGCATCGTTGGTATAGGTGACGAACCCGCGTTCGAACCAGCCCGAGCTGCCGGCGATCGCGGTGATGGCCCCTGCCACCAGTCCTCCGGTACACGACTCCGCCGTCGCGCACCGCCAGCCGCGCGCCTGCAACGCTGCTCCCAGCGCGGCAGCCAGTGCCAGTTCGGGTTCCGTACTCAATTGAATTCTCCTGGCCGTGCGCGATAGTGGTACGTGTACGCGGTCGCAAAGCCGAAGCGCTTGTAAACCAACAGCGCCGCGTCGTTGCCGCTCTCCACCTGCAGGTAGGCATGCGCGGCACCGTGATCCCAGGCCCAGGCCAGCAATCGGCCCAGCAACGCAGTAGCGACACCGCGGCGGCGCATCTCGGGGGCGGTGGCCATCGAGAAGATGCCCGCGAGGCCATCGTCCAGCATCACGGTACCCACGCCCACCGTGTCCCCGTCGCAGCGCGCGAGCAGCGCACGTGTCGTGAGCGGCGTGTCGACGAGGCGCTCGTAATACGCATCGCGCTGCGCAGGCGTGGCGTGCTGCAGCACCGCCACCGCGTCGGCGAAGGCATCCGCGGTCGGGACCTCGATGTCAATGTCGGGGGCCGCGACGCTCGACGGCGCCTGCGCCATCCGCATCACCTGCACCAGCGTCGTCTCGCGCGCCTCGTAGCCGCGCGCCGCCAGCGCCGCATCGAGATCGGGCGGTTGCACGAACGGCGTGATGCGAAACAGCACGGGCAGGCCGCGCGCCGCATACACCTCTTCGCAATGCGCGATCTTGCGTTCGAGTGGCAGCGTGGAACTGAAATGCGCATTCACGCTGCGCGCGCGCTTGGCCTTGCCCGGCGAGACGCGCAGCAGCCAGCCGTCGTAGAACAGTTGCCGCTGCGTCTGCAGCGCATTGAGACCCACCTCCTCCAGCCGGCGCAGGTCGAGTTCCGGTGCCATCGTGCCCTTCATCCGAGAAGCCGGTGTCCGAGCGCGAACACCAGCAACGCAAAGCCCGCGGCCAGCAGGTCGTCGAGCATCACGCCCAGGCCATTCTTCATCCGCGCATCGAGCTGCCGGATCGGTGGCGGCTTGACGATGTCGAAGAAGCGGAAGAGCACGAAGGCTACGGCGATGCGCTCCGGCGTGACGCCAGTGAAGAACAGGACCAGCAGGAACGCCACCACCTCGTCGATCACGATGCTGCCATGGTCGGGCTTGTCGAGCTCGCGTCCCGTCACCTGTGACGCCCAGACACCAAGCCCGAACAGCACGAATACCAACAACGCGTATTCAAGATCCCCTGCGTACCAGCGAAGCCCCAAAGCGATCGGGATCGCGACCAACGTGCCGAAGGTGCCAGGTGCCCAGGGCGAGAGTCCCGCGCCGAACCCCAGCGCGATGAAATGCGCGGGATGCCGGAACATGAAGTCGAAGGTCGGCACTGCAATCATGCGAAGTGATCCCACGCGCCCGGCAATGCCGGCAACACGTCGCCTTGCTCGTCGCGGACGACAAGACCAGCACCAGCGCAGATCGTGCCGATGCGCGTCAATGGCAATGCCGTCGAGCGCGCGATCGATGCGATCGCATCGCGTTGCGCCACCGGTGCGGTGAAACACAGTTCGTAGTCGTCGCCTCCCGCCAGTGCGCATTGCAATGCCAGCATCCGCTCGTCGCCTGCGAACCGCGACGCCAGCGCCGCGCCCACGGGTAGCGCCGCAAGCTGCACTTCCGCGCCGACCTGCGACGCGTCGAGGATATGCCGGAGATCCCCGGTCAGACCGTCCGACAGGTCGATGGCAGCGGACGCCACGCCGCGTAGTGCCAGTCCCAGCGCCACGCGCGGTTCCGGACGTTCGAGCCGGCCGCGCATCGCCACCAATGCGGGCGCGTCGAGCTGCGTGCGCGATTGCAATGCTGCCAGCGCCAGCGCAGCGTCGCCCAAGCTGCCGGAAACGTAGACGTCGTCGCCAACGACAGCGCCTCCGCGAGTCAGCGCGGTGCCGAAGGGAAGTTCGCCGATGATGGTCACGCAAAGGTTCCGCGGTCCCCGCGTCGTATCGCCGCCGATCAGCGCCACATCGAACCGCGCCGCCAACGCCAGGAATCCGCGCGAAAACGCCTCGAGCCATGGTTCATCCACGGTCGGAAGCGCGCCCGCCAGCAATGCCCAGCGCGGTATCGCGCCCATCGCCGCCAGGTCGGAAAGGTTCACCGCCAGCGCCTTGTGGCCGAGCGCTTCGGCGTCGGCCCCGGGAAGGAAGTGCCGGCCTTCCACCAGCATGTCCACCGACATCGCAAGTTCGCATCCTGGCGCAGTCCGCACCACGGCCGCATCGTCGCCGCTGCCCACGACCACCGCCGGGTCGTGCACCGGCCGGCGGAAGTAGCGGCCGATCAGTTCGAACTCATTCATTTCCACGCGCGCTTCATGTGCGCGAGACGCGTGTCAGCCGGGCGCGGCGTCGCGCTTGCCCGCCGCGATTTCGGCGGAACGCACGCCCGCGGCGAAGCGATCGAGAACGCCATTGACGTAGCGATGGCCATCGGTGCCGCCGAAGGACTTGGCCAGTTCCACCGATTCGTTGATCACGACGCGATAGGGAATCTCCACGCGGCGCGACAGCTCCCAGGCACCGATCACCAGGATGGCTTTTTCCACCGGCGACAGTTGCGCGGGCGTGCGATCGAGGTGGGGCGCGAGAGCGGCCAGGATGGCGTCGTATTCCTCGCCCACCCCGCTCCACAGCTCGTCGAAGTACGGCTGGTCGGAACGCGGATAGCCGGGGCTGGCGGTCAGGTCAGCGCGCACGTCGCGCGCCGCGTTGCCGGAGAGCTGGCGCTGGTACAAGCCCTGCAGCACCAGCTCGCGCGAGCGGCGGCGCTGGCTAGTCTTGCTCGTCGAGGGCATCGAACAGGGCTGCGATCTCGAGGGCGGCCTGCGCCGCCTCGTAGCCTTTTTGATCCATGCGCGAGCGCGCCTGCGCGTCGGTCTCGCAGGTCAGGATGCCATTGCCGATGGGAATGCCGAATTCCAGCGCCACGCTCGAGACTCCTGCCGCCGATTCATTGGCGACGATCTCGAAGTGGTAGGTCTCGCCGCGGATCACCGCGCCCAGCGCGACCAGGGCATCGAAGTCGCCACTCTGCGCCATCCGTTGCAGGACCAATGGAGTTTCCAGCGCGCCCGGCACGCTGGCCACGGTGACGTGCGCGTCGTCGATGCCGGCCTCCTTCAGCGCGCGTAAGGCGCCCCCCAGCAGGCCGTCGCCGATGGGCGGATTGAAGCGCGACAACACGATTCCCACGCGCCGGGGTCCGGCGGGCAGGCGTCCTTCAAGGCGTTTGACGGGCATGGCGGCGGTCTCGATCAGGACGACTTGCGCGCCGGCGGCTCGCTGGCGTAGCCCGTCACTTCGAGGTTGAAGCCCGCCATGCTTGGCATCTTGCGCGGCCGCGAGAGCAATCTCATACGACCGACGTTCAAGTCCCGCAGGATCTGCGCGCCGATGCCGTAGTTGCGAAGATTCATCTTGGCAGGCGGCGACGGCACATCGGCAATCGCGCGGCGCCGCAGCTCGAGCGCGCTTTCGGGCCGATGGAGCAACACGACGACACCACGACCGGCTTCGGCGATGGCGGCGAGCGCGCCGGGAATCGTCCACGAATGCGACGCGGACTCCCCGTCGAGCAGGTCCATCACCGACAACGGCTCATGCACGCGCACGAGCGTCTCCACATCGGGCGCAATCGGCCCGCGCACCAGCGCCAGGTGCGTGGCGTCGGATAATTTGTCGCGATAGACCACCAGCCGGAACGCGCCGTGCGGCGTGTTGATTGGGCGCTCGGCAATGCGCTCGACGATGCGCTCGGTCCGGCTGCGGTAATGGATGAGGTCGGTGATGGCGCCGATCTTGAGGCCATGTTCGCGCGCGAACATCAGCAGGTCGGGCATGCGCGCCATCGTGCCGTCGTCCTTCATGATCTCGCAGATCACCGCAGCGGGCGTTTGCCCTGCCATCCGGGCAAGGTCGCAGCCGGCCTCGGTGTGGCCGGCGCGCACCAGCACGCCCCCGGGCTGCGCCATCACGGGGAAGATGTGGCCGGGTTGCACGATGTCGGCGGGCCTGGCGTCGGGCGCGACCGCCGCCTGCACGGTCCGGGCACGGTCCGCGGCCGAAATGCCGGTCGTGACGCCTTCCGCCGCTTCGATCGACATCGTGAAATTGGTGCCGGTGCCCGAGCGATTGGTGGACACCATCAGCGGCAGCGCCAGCTGGCGGCAGCGCTCTTCGGTCAACGTGAGGCAGATGAGGCCGCGCGCCTGGCGGGCCATGAAATTGATCACCTCCGGAGTCACGAAATCGGCTGCGACGACGACATCGCCTTCGTTCTCGCGATCTTCCTCGTCGACCAGCACGACCATGCGGCCGGCCTTCAATTCGGCGACGATTTCCGGGGTGGTGGCAAGCGTCATGATCAACGATTCCGTTGGAGGGATGTCCGCAGCCGACAACAAGCCGGTGCGCGACCGGGAGTCTACCCTACCGGCCCCCGCAGCCCCGGAGGCGCCACCTTCATGCGGGAACGGCTGGCGCGTCGTCAGGCTGCGGCTCGATCCGCACGCCGAACCACTGGGCGTAGAGCGCCGGCAGAAACAACAGCGTCAGCACGGTGGCGAACGTGATCCCGCCCATCATCGCCACCGCCATCGGGCCGAAGAAGTCGCTGCGCACCAGTGGAATCAGGGCCAGCACTGCCGCGGCAGCCGTCAGCACGATCGGCCGGAAGCGCCGTACCGTCGCGCCCACGACCGCATCCCATTGCGCCTGGCCGGCCGCAATATCCTGGTCGATCTGGTCGACCAGGATCACCGAGTTCCGCATGATGATCCCCGCCAGCGCGATCGTGCCCAGCATCGCGACGAAGCCGAAGGGCTTGCCGAAGACCAACAGGGCCAACGCCACACCGATCAGCCCCAGCGGCGCGGTCAGCACCACCATGAACACACGGGCGAAACTCTGCAGCTGGATCATCAGCAGCGACAGCACCACGATCACCAAGAGCGGCATGCCTGCGGCGATCGACCGCTGGCCGCGCGCCGAATCCTCGATCGCACCCCCTAATTCCACGCGGTATCCCAGCGGCAATTCGGCACGCAAGGCCGAGAGGTTGCGCTCGATGCGCGCCGCCACGTCCGGCCCCTGCTCGTTACCGCGCACGTCGGAGCGCACGGTAATCGTGGGCAACTGGTTGCGCCGCCACACGATGCCGGGCTCGAGGTCGTACTTGATGTCGGCGATCTGCGTGATCGGTACCGCGCGCCCGCCGCGCGTGGGCATCGCCAGGTCCTTCAGGAAACTCATCTTCGCGCGCTCTTCGGCCGCGCCACGCAGCACCACCTCGATCCGCTTGTCGGCCTCGCGGTAGTACGTCACCGAGTATCCGGACAACGAATTGTTGAGGAATGTGGCCAGTTCCTGCGACGAAATGCCCAGCACGCGCGCCTTGTTCTGGTCGATCACCACGCGGATCACCTTGGACGGCTCGTCCCAATCGAACTGCACCTGGTCCGTGCCCGGGTCGCGACGCAGCACGTCGGCCACCTTCTGCGCCAGCGCGCGCACGGTGGCGACGTTTTCGCCGGAGACGCGGAACTGCACGGGGAAGCCCACCGGCGGCCCGTTCTCCAGCCGCGACACGCGGCCACGCAACTCGGGAAAATCGGTGGCGAAGAGATCCAGCACGCGCGTGCGCACCTGTTCGCGCGCCTCGATGCTCTTCGCGAGCACCACCACCTGCGCGAAGCTCGCCTGCTGCAGCTGCTGGTCGAGCGGCAGGTAGAACCGCGGCGAGCCGATGCCGACATAGGAGACGAAGCTCTCGATGCCGGGATCCTTATCGAGGATCGCCTCGAGCCTCTTCGTGGCGTCGAGCGTCGCGGCGAAGGAGCTCCCTTCCGGCAACCGCACGTCGACCAACAATTCCATCCGCGACGAGGCCGGAAAGAACTGCTGCGGCACGAAACGGAACAGCGCCAGCGCACCGACGAAGATCGCCAGCGTGCCCACGAGCACGAGCTTGCGATGATCGACGCACCACGCGATGGTCCGGCGCAGACGGTTGTAGAACGGCGTCCGGTACACGGCCTCGGTGTCGCCATGATGGGCGGCAATCATTGCCGGCGCCGGGTGGCCACGCATCCGCGCCAGCAGGCGCCGCCACAGCGGCGCGGGACGCGGCTTCGAGAAGTCCGGCAACATCTTGTAGCCGAGGTACGGGATCACCACGACCGCGACGACCCACGACGCGATCAGCGCGATGGCCGACACCTGGAAGATCGAGCGCGTGTATTCGCCGGTGCTGCTCTTCGCGATCCCGATCGGCAAAAATCCGGCCACCGTGACGAGCGTGCCGGTCAGCATCGGGAATGCGGTGCTGGTGTACGCGAAGCTGGCGGCACTGAACCGGTCGAAGCCCTGCTCCAGCTTGATCGCCATCATCTCGACCGCGATGATCGCGTCGTCGACCAGCAGACCCAGGGACAGGATCAGCGCGCCCAGCGAAATCTTGTGAAGCCCGATGTCGAAGAGCCACATGCACAGGAACGTGACGGCCAGCACTAGCGGAATGGACACCGCCACGACCAGGCCGGTGCGCAGACCCAGGCTGACCAGGGACACTGCAAGCACGATCAGCACGGCCTCGGTCAGCGCGCGCAGGAACTGGTTGATGGAGGTCTGCACCGCGCGCGGCATGCTGGCCACGGATGAAAGCTCCACGCCGACCGGCAGTTGCGCCTGCACGCGTGCCGACACCCGCTCGAGGCTGCGCCCCAGCTCGATCACGTCGCCGCCCTTCACCATCGTCACGCCAAGGCCCAGGGCTTCGCGGCCGTGCCAGCGCATCTTCTGCTGCGGCGGGTCGACGTAGCCGCGCTTCACCGTCGCGATGTCGCCCAGGCGGAACACGCGGTTGTTGGCGCGGATCGAGATATCACGGATCGCGTCGACACTGTCGAAGGCGCCGGAGGGCCGCACGAAGATGCGGTCGGTGGCGGTGTCGAACACGCCCGCGGCCGCGACGGCATTCTGCGTGGCCAGCGTCTCGATGATCTGCGCGGGCTCCACACCAAGGGTCGCCAGCTTGGCGTTGGAGAGCTCGATGAAGACCTTCTCCTCCTGCTCGCCGATGAAGTCGACTTTCGCCACGCCGGGCACGCGCAGCAGCTCGGCACGCATCCGGTCGCCGTATTCCTTCAACTGGCGATAGCCGAACCCATCGCCGGTCAGCGCGTAGATGTTGGTGTAGGTGTCGCCGAACTCGTCATTGAAGAACGGGCCCTGGATGCCGGCGGGCAACTGGTTGCGGATGTCGCCGATTTTCTTGCGCACGCGGTCGAAGGCCTCGGGCACGGTGGCGACGGGCGCCGAGTCCTTCAGCGCGAAGAGCACCAGCGATTCGCCGGGCTTCGAATAACTGCGCACCCAATCGATGTTCGCCACTTCCTGCAGCTTGCGTTCGATGCGGTCGGTGACCTGCTGCTCGACCTCCAGCGCACTGGCGCCGGGCCAGTTGGTCTTCACCACCATGACGCGGAACGTGAACGGCGGATCCTCGGACTGGCCGAGGCGCTCGTAGGCGAGAAACCCCGCCACCGCGAACACGATGATCGCGAACAGCACGATCGAACGATGGCGCAATGCCCATTCGGACAGATTGAAGCGCGAGCCGCTCGCGCCACCGGGGACGGTGGGGATGGTCATGGAGTTCGATCCGGCGTGGCGTCAGGTACGGGGGGCGGTCGCCAGCGGTGCGGAACTGGCCGGCGGCGCCGATGCATCGCGCGGACCGTCCATCGTCGGCACGCTTGACGGCTTCGGCAGCGCACCACCTTCGTACGGCCGTACCACCTGCCCCGGCTGCAGCTTGTGCACGCCGGCCGCGACGATGATGTCGCCATCGGCAAGTCCCGACGTGACGATCACGCCGTCTTCGCGATACTGGGCGACGGTCACGGGCACGAGGCTTACCTGGTGCGTGTCCGGGGCATAGCGCCACACGGCGGGCTTGCCGTCCTTCTGGTAGATCGACGTCAACGGCAGCACGGCGGTGGGCATGGCGGTGGCATTCACGACGCCGACGTTCGCGGTCATGCCCCACTGCACCGACGGATCGGCATCGAGGATCGATACGCGCGCGGCGAAGGTCCGCGTCGCGGCGTCGACGGAAGGCGAAACTTCGCGCACCTTGCCCTGATAGAGCTTGCCGGGATTCGCCCACAACGTGACCACCAGTTGACCTGCGCCGGTGAGTTCGCGCAGACGGTTCTCGGGCACGCTGATCAGCACCTCGCGCTCGGTCTCGCGCGCCAAGCGCACGACGGCTTGGCCGACGGTGACCACCTGGCCCGGTTCCACATTGACCGCGGTGATCAAGCCATCCTCGTTGGCCACCAGCGTGGCGTAGCTCGACTGGTTCTGCGCGACGGCAAGATTGGCCTTGGCCTGTTCGTACTTCGCACGGTTGGCGTCAACGGTGTTGCCCTTGCCATCAAGTGCGGACGCACTGATGAATTTCTCACGGAACAGGTTCTGGTACCGGTCGTACTCGGCCTTGGCGAACCTGTACTCGGTCTCCGTCGCGGCGACCTGCGCCTTCGCGGCGTCGGCCTGCAGTCCGACATCGGCCGGGTCGAGCCGTGCCAGCACCTGCCCGCGGCGGACGCGCGCACCGGTATCGACGAAGCGCTCGGCCACCTTGCCGGCAATGCGGAAGCCAAGGTCGGTCTCGTGGCGCGGCTTCACTTCGCCGGCGAAGACGGCGGTGTCGGCCCCGGCGCCGACGGTGACGCGCGTCAGCAGCACGGGCCGCACGGGCGGCGCCGGCGGCTCCTTGGTGCCGCAAGCCGCCAGCAGCGTTGCGGTCACGACTGCAGCTAAGCCCAGGCTAAATCCGCGGACGCTCATGAACGCCCTTCCGGCGACGGCGCAGCGGATGCGAGGCGGCGGCGCACCGTACCTTCCCACAACGCGGTCAATGCGCGATCGAGTTCGTCGGGATAGGAGTAGTCGAACACAGGCGATGGCGAATCGCCCTGCGTCAGCGGGCAACCGGCACCATGGGCCTGCGCGGCGGGGGACATTTGCCACAGGCCAAGGATCAGCGCATAGCTGTAGCGGAGCAGTGCCAGTCCACCACCGACTTCAAGTTCCGGGAAGTGCCGCTCGAGGCCGGCGCCGGCCGCCTGCAGGCGCTGTGCCATACGCTGCTTGAACGCGATGCCGGCATCGGGCGGCATGCTCTGTCCCATCAGGCCGAAACAGCGCGCGGCCAGCGGCAGGAACAGTGGCGGGGCGACCATGTGTTCATGCGTGAGCGCCAGCACATCGCCGATCGCGGCGGGCTCGTCACTTTGCAGGCGTTCGATGAGGGCACGGAAGAAGCCATCGATGTTGCGCTCGTGAACAGCCAGCAGCAGCTCTTCCTTGCTGGGGAAGTAGAGATAGACGGTGCCCTTGGCCAGCCCCGCCTCGTCGGCCACCTCGGCGACATTGGCGACGCGATCCGGCGCGCGCAGCAGCAATCGCTCGGCCGCGTCGAGAATGGCGTGATGCCGCTCCTGCTTGTCTTCGGCCTGGATGGCCCGTTGCCGGATGACCATGACTTGTCCCTTGAACGGTCTCTAAATGACCACGAGTCACTTGAAATTGAAGCGTAAGTGACCGTGGGTCAGTTGTCAATAGGTTGCGGTCTGACAGCGGGCCCGGATCGTGGCTGGGAGCCGTTCTGTTCGTCGGGGATCGGTGCGGGGCGAGAGGCCCGGGGCGGGCTTCGGTCGCCGTAGGCTTTTGCTCGGGCGCGTGAGAGCGAGAATTCGGGATGCGAAACGGCGTACGCGACGTACCCGTGGGGTGGGCGTTGGGCCGTTTCGCGACCCATTCTCGCTGTCACGCGCCGGTCGGAACGGCTCCAATGCGCCCGCCCCGGGCCCCTCGCCCCGCACCGCTTCGCGGGTCGGGGCATTGGCAACCCTCTCTTTGGAAGCGCCTTAGCTACGCCGCGGCGAGAAATGCGCTTCCCGCGGGCACCCTCGCCGCACCCGCACCGGACTTCGTCTTCGATCAGCGCCTTGCCTGGTAGTCAGGCCTCCGCGCGTGGACCAGACGTGGCGCAGAAGTAGAAAATGTCAAAATTTCCGTCATCAATGCCGCAGGCCCGCCCGGAGCCGAGCGGGCGGTTGCCTATCAACCATGTTGTGCCCATGACGTGCTACGCTGGTTCCAGCAGTGGCACGGGAATCAGCGCAACCGTATTCCAATCGGCAAAGAGAGATCCCGCCATGACCTGTCGATCGTTCACCCTCGCAACTCTTGTAGCGGCCTTTACCGTGTGCGATGGGTCTGTCGCCCTCGCTGCCGGCGGCGTGGTCGGCACCGGAACCGCCGCAAGCTGCACCGAAGCGGCCTTCGACGCTGTATTTTCCAAGGCCCAATCGTCCGGTGGGGGCGTCATCACGTTCAACTGCGGCGGCGCACCAAGTGCGATCGTCTTCGGCGCGTACAAGGCCGTGGCCACGAATACCGAGATACAGGGTGGCGACCTCATTACGCTCAGCGGCAACAACGTCGCGGGTCTTTTCCAGGTTTTTGCGCCAGGAACGCTGAAACTCTCCAACTTGGTCATCACACGCGGCTACGGCAGCGCCGGGGCCATCGAAAATTTCGGGCGCCTCACCATCACCGATGCCCGTCTGGAAGGCAATACCGCCACCGTTGCCGGAGGCGCCGTCACCAATCATGGTGATGCCACGCTGTCCAACGTGGTGGTCACGGGGAATGAAGCCGCCGGCGAGGGCGGAGGAATTCTTGCCGATGGCGGCATCACCAGGATCACCAACAGCCAGATCACCGCCAATCGGGGCCTGCGCGGTGCCGGATTGGCCGTGACCGGAGGCGCGGTGGAGATCGATGGCAGCACCATTGCCCGTAACTTCGGCAACTCGGGGGGTGGCGTTTATCTCCTCACCGGTTCAGTGTCGCTATTGCGCACCGTGGTGTCCGCCAACTCGGCGCCGGAGGGCGCCGGCGTCATGCAACGAGGCGGTACATTCAACTTGAATGAAGTCATCATCGCCGACAACGGCGATTTTTCAGCGAGCAATGGCACCGTGGTAGGTGGCGGGTTCAATCAAGAACAGGGTACCGCCGTGTTCAACAGCGTATCCATCATCCGCAATAGTGCCTTTCATGGCGCAGGCATTTTGGCCAATGCCGGTACCACCACGCTGACCAACGTCACGATCAGCGGCAACGACGCGAAGGCGGCGCTGGGCGGAGGGACTGCCCCGGGTCTGTATGTGCGAGGCGGCAACGTGACACTCACCAACGTAACCATCACTGGCAACCTCACCGCCGACGCCCAAGCGGTGGTGGAGCGACGATCGGGCACGCTGGTGATGAAAAGCACCGTGCTCGCCAACGGCACCAGCAAAAATTGCAAAACGCCCCTCGCCGCAACGTTCAGCTATTCCAGCGATGACACGTGCAACTTTGGCGGCCCGCGTGACAATGCGGTGCTGCTGTTCGAACCTTTGGCCACCAACGGTGGGTTCACGCTCACGCAGATGCCGCAGGCGGGCAATCCGGTGATCGACAACGGCGCGGGCTTGGGATGCCCCACCGTGGACCAGCGCGGCGTGGCGCGGCCATCCGGGCTTGCGTGCGATGCGGGTGCGGTGGAGTATGTCGCAGGCGCGCCTGCTTTGGCCACGGCGTTCGAATATTTCAACGCCGGCTTCGGCCACTACTTCGTCACCGTGCTCACCGACGAAATCGCCAAGCTCGACTCGGGTGCCTTTGTCGGCTGGACACGCACCGGACAGCAGTTCAATGTCTATCGCAAGACCGCCGGCAATCTGGTACCGGTATGTCGCTTCTTCACGCTGGCGTTTCCGCCCAAGAGTTCGCACTTTTACGCGCCGCGTGGGTTTGGTTGCGAGGGCACCCTGCAGAACAGCGATTGGCAGTTCGAGGGCGACGTCTTCTACACGCCACTGCCCGATGCCAGTGCGCAGTGCCCGGCTGGGCATTTGCCTGTCTATCGCCTCTACAACAACGGACTGGGCGGCGCGCCCAACCATCGCTTCACTGTCGATCCGGTGATTCGCGCCCAGATGGTCGCAAGCGGATATGTGGGCGAGGGCGCCGGCATCGGTGTGGGGATGTGCAGTCCGCAGTAATGCGGCACCGGCATGGAAACACACGGACCCGCCGCGCAACTCTTGGGAAGCGCCCTGCCTGGATCGACCGAAAGTCCTGTCCACCCCCTGGACGCGCCTTCGCTAGATCGACCGAAAATCGTCTCCACCGCCGCTCGTCGCGAGCGACGTTGAATACCCGATTTCCCGCGGCACTAACCCGGCGAGGCTGAAGCCTCGCCTACACCTGCGAGGCTGAAGCCTCGCCT
>JBBQEY010000074.1:0-12976 GCA_038321425.1 Burkholderiales bacterium
GCAGGGCCTGATGGCGCCGCAGCGCGATGCCATGCCCTTCGCCGTGGCGCTGGACAGCCCGCCGCGCAACTACGATTCGGGCGGCATGAGCATCGCCGGTTCCAAGCCCGCGCAAGGCCACTTGGGCGTGATTCTCTACGGTGAGGCCGCGGTCAACGACGTGCCGATGGATGATGGCCGCTCGCTCTTCGCCACGCTCGAGCTGGTCGATCCGCGCTGGGCGGTGGTCGAGTACAACACGGCGGACCTGCGCAATCCGGACGGCAAGCCGACCTATGCCGCCGCCTATCGCGGCATGCGCGACCTGTGGAACTTCGGCGCGCGCTTCGTTTCGCCTATGGCGTGGAACGGCAGCAACGGCATCAACGCGGACCAACCCGGCTACAGCAACTTCACCGCATGGCGCAACACGGCGATGGAGGATGCGTCCCGCGATTTCATGCTTGCGCGCGCCGGCCTGCCGCTGGGGGCGCTGCTGTGGACCTTCGGCACGCCGCAGCACGCCGATGGCGATGGCTGGACCGCCGACGTGGGCCGCATCGAACTCGGCCCGGGCCAGATGCACCTGCATCCCGATGCCAACCGCCGCGTCACGCTATTGTCTCCGGCCGGATTGCCGGAAGCCGCGCGCAATGCCGACGAGCTGGTGCTGGGCGTGGATGGCTCCGGCCTGCAGCGCGTGCGCGTGCAGGCGCGCCGCGATGCACCAGGGGGCTGGATCACGGTGGCCGATGCGAGCGGCACAGGCTTGCGCGAGACCGCGGCCGGCGTGGCCGTCAAGCGCATCGCCGCGGGCCGCGACACGCCCATCGAGCGACTGCGCATCGAACTGACCTTCAGGACCACCAATCAGCGCGGGTTGACGCGCATTGCCGCCATCCCGGCGGCGCGCTAGTCGCGCAACCGCGTTTCAGCGGTCGTCGGACTTGTACTCGACGTAGGCCTTGTCGCGTACCTGGCGCAGAAATTCCTGGAACTGCTCGTCGGACTTGCGTTGCCGGATGGCATTGCGGGCGACGTCGCGGCGGCGCGTCGTCGTGATGTCTTCGGTGCGCCGCTCGTCGACCATGATGATGTGCCAGCCGAACGGCGAACGCACGACCGGCGACATCTCGCCGATCTTGAGCTTGGCCATGGCGGCCTCGAACTCGGGCACTGTATCGCCGGGACTGACCCAACCGAGCTCGCCGCCCTTGACCGAGGTGCCGTCCTCGGACCCGACCTTCGCCTGGTCGGCGAACTTGGCGCCGGACTCGATGCGGTCGCGGATACGATCGATCTTGGCCTTGGCGTCGGCCTCGGACGTGACTTCGTTCACGCGCACGAGGATATGCCGCACCTTGGTCTGATCGACGACAGTGGGTGCATTGAGGCTGCGCGAATTGTTGAGCTTGACGACGTGGAACCCGCCAGGACTGCGCAGCACCGGCGACACGTCGCCGTTCTTCATCGTCTTGATGGCTTCGATGAACACGGCCGGCAGCCGCGCCGGCGTGCGCCACCCGAAGTCACCGCCCTGCGAAGCATCGCCGGAATCGGAAAACGTTGCTGCCACTTGGCTGAATTCGCGGCCGCTCTTGACCTGCGCCAGCGCCTCCTCGGCGCGCTTGCGCCGCGCATCGATCTGCGCCGGCGAGGACTGCTCCGGCACGGTGACGAGAATGTGCGACAACAGGTACTCGTTTTCGCCGCCCGCCTGCGCCGCCACCGTGGCGAGGTAGTTGTCGACCTCGGCCTCGGATACGTTGACGCGGGCATCGACCTCGCGCTCGCGCAACCGCTGAATCGTGACTTCGCGGCGGATGTCCTCGCGGTACTTGGCGTAGGAGATCTTTTCGCGGTCCAATGCGCGCCGCAATTCATCCGGCGACATCTTGTTTTCCTGCGCGATGCGCAGGATAGTGCGCTCGACCATCTGGTCTTCGACGCGGATGCCATTGTCCTTGGCGAACTGAAGCAGAGCGCGTTCGGTGATGAGGCGTTCCAGCACCTGCGAATTGAGGGCATCGGCCGCCGGCGGCCGCACGTTGGACGCTTGCATCTGTGCCAGCAAGATGCGCTTTTGCTCATCAAGCTCGAATTGCGTCAGCGCTTCGTCGTTGACGACCGCGACCACGCGTTCGAGCGCCACCACGCGGTTGCCCGACGCTGGCGCCGCCGCAGAGGGGGGGGCCGCACGGGGCACCGGCGTACCGGGGCGCGGGCCCCCCGCGGCACCGGGCACCAAGACACCGGAACCGGACGGCTGCGCCCACGCGCTGGCGCAGGCGATGGTAAGGGCCGCGGCAACTGCAAGCGGCGAAGCGGAGTGGATGCGTCCCATGGAGTCGGATCCTCGTACGCGTCCCGGCGACGGGCCGCGCATGTGCGAATTGATCAAATGCAGACGTGACCTAGAACTCAAATGCAGACGTGACCTAGAACTCGGGCAGCGGGTCGAAACCGCGGTCGCGTTGACGCATGGCCGGATCGTTGGTGCGCAGGTAGCCCGGGACGGTGCGCCGCAGCAGGTCGAGCGGGCTGGTGCCTACCCGTGCCAGCCCATTGAGTTCAAGCTGGACGAAGATCGAGTTGACCGTGGTCTCGGTCGTGGTCACAAGTTGCTGTCCCACAACCCGCAGCGCCCAACAATCACCATTGTACTCCAGCCCCACCACCGCCTCCAGCGTCTGTCGGTCCGGGATCGAGTAGTTCCAAGCCCCGAGGAAGGTGAGTCTTTCGGTCAGCGGCCATTGCGCGGACAGGTACGTCTGCTTCAGTTGCGATTGACCGCCAACCTGGTCGACGAGTTCCCGCGAATAGCGATAGGTGGCGCTGATCACCCGCCCCAGGCCGGGCGTGTAGCGCGTGCCGATGTTGAAGCGATCGAATTGCGACGTGCCGAAATCGTATTGCGCGAGCCCGATCAGCGCCCACGCATCGGCCAGCCGGCCTTCGGCACCCACCAGGAAGTCGGATGAGCCGGCCTTCTGGGGCGTACCTCCGAGGCTGATCTTCTGGTCTTCGAAGTAGATGCGCTGGCCCATCGCGACGCGGAAACGCTCCGAGCCCGTGCCGGGATCGAGGAACCGCGACGTGACGGCCAGCGCCAGCTGGTTGGTGTCGCCCATGCGGTCGCCGCCGATGAAGCGGTTCTCGCTGAAGAGTTGCGTGAAGTTGAAGTCGTCCTGCACAGTGTCGAACACCGGCAGCTGGTTCTGGTTGCGGTACGGGATGTACGTGTAGAGCGCGCGGGGCTCAAGCGTCTGCACGAAATTCGAGCCGAAGATGCTCCAGTCGCGCTCGAAAATCAGGCCGGCATCGAGGCTTGCCACCGGCACGCCCACGCCGGCACGGCCATCCGGCACGCCGGGCGTCGGCGCATTGAGGTCGTACTGCCATGCCGCGATCCCGGCGTGCGCGTTGACGAACCATGCGCTGCCCTGCCGGATCCAGCGCATCGACGGATAGAACGACGTGCGGTTACCGGTCGGTTCAAGCGACGATTGCGAGAAGCGCACGAACTCCGCCGAGCCGCTCCACGTGAGCCCCATCCAGTCGGTCTCTGCCATCGATGCGCGAACCTGCGGCAGCATGTTGTACGGCGGCACGACAAAGGCATCCGGATTCGGATCCTGCAACGTCTGGAACGCCTGCACGCGCGTCAGCATGTTGAATGGCCCGTAGTTCGCGACCAGTCCCGCTTCCTGCGGCAGCGTCTTCTGCGAAGTCACCGCGACACGATCGGAGAAGTCCGCGAAGTAGGTGTCGTCCGATACGCGGTTGTAGTTGAGATAGCCCGAGAGCCATGGCTGGATCTGCTGGCTGTGCTTCCACGACACGGCCCAGCGCGCCGCATTGGTGATACGGTCGTCCGGAAGGATTTCGCCGATGGCCTCACCGGCGGCGGACTCGAAGAGATAGCGGCCCTGACCGCCCAGTTGCAGCCCGCGGCGGGTCATGTAGCGCGGCACGAACGTCGCATCGTAGTTCGGCGCGATATTGAAGTAATAGGGTGTTGCGATTTCGAAGCCGCGGATCTGCGTGGAGCCGATCGTCGGCGTGAGGAAGCCGGACTTCCGTTCGTTCGACAGCGGAAACTCGAGCCACGGCGCGTACATCACCGGCACATCGAGAAAGTACACGCGGGCGCCGCGCGCGGTGCCGATGCGCCGCGCCTTGTCGATCTCGATGTCGTCGCTGCGCAGGTACCAGTCGTTGTTCGGGGCCACGCACGTGGTGTAGCGCGCGTCGGTCCCTGCATAGAGGTCGGGACCCTCGAACCGGATGACTTTGGCTTCGCCGCGCGACTGATTCTCGCTGATGAAGAAGCGCGGCTCGTCGAAGTATCCGATCTCGCGCGACCGCTGGAACTTGACCTCGGGTCCGGAAATCCAGTCGAGACCCCGGCGCAACGTGACGTCACCCTTGCCCCAGACCTCGTCGTTGTCGAAGTCATATTGCAGCCAGTCGGCCAGCACCGTTTCGCGCCGCGTGCGCAACTCGACCTTGCCTGCGGCCTCGATCCGCTTTTCGCTCGATCCTTCGAGCCGGTCGGCGCGAAGGTAGATGGCGCCACGCTCCTCCGGCGCGCTGGTGGGCGGCGGCGGCACGGGCGACGACGTCGCCGGCACCTGCGGCCGCGACGCGCCGGCCAGGTCGACCATGCGCGGCGGATCGGTGTCGACCGTGCCGGGACGACTGGCGCCTGCCGCCGACTTGGGCGCGATCGGCGCGATCTCGCGCGCAAGCTTCAACGTCAGCTCCTGCGCGGCCAGCGTGCCCGACAGGAATACGCTCACCGCCGAAGCGGCGACGATGGGCCAGCGCGGGAGGCAGGACTTCATGAGGACCGGTTTGCTAAAATGACGCATTCTAGCCTGCCCGTGCGCGCGCTCTGGGCGGCGGGCATCGCACCCGCTGCCGGATCCCCGCCTTTCATCCTCCGCGGCGCCGCGAAACGCACACCTGACACCGATGCTCCCATCCGCCGCCGACCCGCGTCACGATGCGCTTGCGCAATGGCTTTTGCACACCCTCGGGACCACCGCATTCGCGCTGGCCCCCGCGTCGGCGGATGCGAGCTTTCGCCGGTACTTCCGGTTAACCCCGGTGGAACCGCTGGCACTTGCACCTGCCGCAGCCACGCTGATCGTGATGGACGCGCCGCCGCCACAGGAAGACTGCCGGCCCTTCGTGCACGTCGCCGCGCTGCTGCACGCCGCCGATGTCCATGCCCCGGTGATCCTCGCGCAGGATCTGGAGCAAGGCTTCCTGTTGTTGAGCGACCTCGGCCACACCACGTACCTCGACGCACTGAACGACAGCACGGCGCGCGACCTCTACATGGATGCCATCGATGCCTTGCTGCGTTTCCAGGCAACGTCGCGCGAAGGGGTCCTCCCCGCGTACAACGAAGCCTTGCTGCACCGCGAACTCGAGCTCTTTCCCGAGTGGTATGCGGGGCGTCATCGCGGCCATGTGGTCACCGCCACGGAGCGCGCCACGCTCGATCGCGTGTTCGCGCTGCTGATCGCCAACAATCTTGCGCAGCCGCACGTCTTCGTGCACCGCGATTTTCACTCGCGCAACCTGATGGTCAGCGCACCCAACCCTGGCGTTCTCGATTTCCAGGATGCCGTGTACGGCCCCATCACCTACGATCTCGTCTCGCTGCTACGCGATGCGTACATCGGCTGGGACGAGGCGCGCCAGATCGACTTCGCCGTGCGGTACTGGGAACGCGCCCGCCAGGCTGGCGTGCCGGTGCACGAGGATTTCGGCGCGTTCTGGCACGACTTCGAGTGGATGGGCGTGCAGCGCCAACTGAAGGTGCTGGGGATCTTCGCGCGGCTCTGCCACCGCGACGGCAAGGACGGTTACCTGAAGGACTTGCCGCTCGTCATGGCTTACCTGCGCGGCGCGTGTGCGCGTTATCGGCGCCTGGAACCGCTGCTGGCCCTGCTCGACGCGATGGATGCGCGCCCGCACACTGCCGGCTACACGTTCTGATGGCAGCGACACGCACGGCGATGATCCTCGCCGCCGGCCGCGGCCAGCGGATGCGCCCGCTGACCGACGTCACGCCGAAACCGTTGCTCGAAGCCGGCGGCAAGCCGCTCATCGCCTGGCAGATCGAGGCGCTGGCGCGCGGTGGTTATCGCAACATCGTGATCAATGCGTCACACCATGCGGCGCAACTCACCGCAGCGCTCCGCGACGGTCGCAGCTTCGGTGTCGACATCGCGTGGTCGATCGAGCCGCTGCCGCTGGAGACCGCAGGCGGTATCGCCACCGCGATGCCGCTGCTGCCGGCCGGACCGGTGCTGATCGTGTCGGCGGACATCGCCACGGCGTTCGAATACAGCACGCTCGCCGCGCGTGCCGACGCCATCGCCGCAGGCGACAGCACGCGCGTGCATCTCGTCATGGTCCCCAATCCGCCGTTCCATCCGGACGGCGATTTCGCGCTGGAAGACGGCATGATCAAGGCCGCTGGAAAGTCCCGGCTGACCTTCGGCAACATCGGGTTGTACGATACGGCCCTGTTCAGCGAACTTCCGCGCGGGGAGAAGCTCAAACTGCTTCCTCTGTACTTGCAATGGATTGCCCGCGGCATGGTTTCCGGCCAGTACTTCGACGGACGCTGGGCCAATATCGGCACCCCGGAAGATCTCGCCCGTCTCGACCACCGGCTGCGCACCCACGAGGTGTGACACGCCAACTTTTGCACAAGGAAATCCCGCATGCACGCGTCGTCCAACCCCATTCTCGATTTCTCGGGCCTGCCGCGTTTCGATGCCATTCGTCCCGAACATATCGGCCCGGCCGTCGATGCCTTGCTGAACGAGGCCCGGCAGACCGTCGAGACCATCGCGCAGGACACCGGTACGCCCACGTGGGACAGTGTCGTCGAACCGCTGGCCTCCTGCCTTGATCGCCTCGACCGCGCCTGGGGAGCGGTCCGGCACATCAACGCGGTGGTCAATACGCCCGAGCTACGGGACGCGTACAACGCGAGCCTGCCCCATGTCATCGCATTCCACACCGATCTTTCGCAGGACCTGCGCATCTACGACAAGTACCGCGCGTTGCGCGCGCAGGCCGGTTTCGCCGCGCTGGCACCGGACCGGCGCAAGCTGATCGACAACGAGCTGCGCGATTTCAAGCTGGGCGGTGCCGAACTCGAAGCCGCCGGCAAGGCGCGCTTCAAGGCGCTGCAGGAAGAACTCGCCGAGTTGTCGACGCAATTCGAAGAGCATCTGCTCGATGCCACCAACGCGTGGGCGCTGTATGTCACCGAACCCGCCGAACTGACTGGCGTGCCGCAGGATGTGCTCGCTGCGGCCCGCGATGCAGCCACGGCCGACGGTCAGGAAGGCTGGAAACTGACGCTGCGCGGACCGTGCTACCTGCCGGTGCTGCAGTACGCGCACAACCGTGGCCTGCGCCAACGGATGCACGAGGCCTACAGCACGCGCGCATCGGAACTCGGCGTCAACATCGAATGGGACAATTCCGCGATCATCGGACGCATCCTCGCGCTGCGCCACGAGTCGGCGGCATTGCTCGGCTATCGCAACTACGCCGAGGTTTCGCTGGTGCCCAAGATGGCCGGCACACCCGATGAAGTCATCACGTTCCTCCGCGACCTCGCGCGCCGCGCGCGGCCCTATGCGATGCGCGACTACGCGGAGCTTGCCGCATTTGCGCGCACGGAACTCGACCTTCCGGACTTTGCTCCCTGGGATCGCGCGTTCGCCGCGGAGCGACTGAAGGCGCAGCGCTATGCGTACTCGGAACAGGAAGTGCGCCAATACTTCCCGGAAGACCAGGTGCTGCAGGGTCTCTTCCGCGTCGTCGAGACCATCTATGGCGTGCACATCCGCGAAGCCAGCGCGGCCACATGGCATCCGTCGGTGCGCTTCTTCGACATCAAGGATCGCCACGATGTCCTGGTCGGCCAGTTCTACTTCGATCTCTATGCGCGCGAAGGCAAGCAAGGTGGCGCGTGGATGGATGACGCGATCAACCGCCGTCATGTCGCCGGTTCCATCCAGCATCCGGTCGCCTATCTCACGTGCAATCTCTCAGCACCCGTGGACGGCAAGCCTGCCACCTTCACGCACGACGAAGTCATCACGATCTTCCACGAGTTCGGCCACGGCCTGCACCAACTGCTCACGCGCGTCGATGTCGCCGGCATCTCCGGCATCCAGGGTGTCGAGTGGGATGCGGTCGAGCTGCCGTCGCAGTTCATGGAGAACTTCTGCTGGGAATGGGACGTCGTGCAGCCCATGACGCGCCACGTCGACACCGGTGCCGCGTTGCCGCGCGCGCTGTTCGACAAGATGACCGCCGCCAAGAACTTCATGAGCGGCATGGCCACGATGCGCCAGGTCGAGCTCGGCCTCTTCGACATGTTGCTGCATGCCCGCGCCGCGCAGGACACGGCGGCGCCACAGGCCACGCTCGACGCCGTGCGCAAGGAAATCGCCGTGGCGAAGCACGCGCCGTACGATCGCATGATGCAATCGTTCGGCCACGTGTTCGCCGGGGGCTACGCGGCCGGCTATTACAGCTACAAGTGGGCGGAGGTGCTCTCGGCCGATGCCTTCAGCCTGTTCGAGGAACAGGGCGTGCTGTCGCCGGATGCCGGTGCGCGGTTCCGCGACGAAGTGCTGGCACGCGGTGGCAGCCGGCCCGCGTTGGAGTCGTTTGTCGCCTTCCGCGGCCGCCCGCCGGAATTGGACGCCCTGCTGCGCCACCACGGCATGGTCGCGACCGCGTAGGATGGGGCCGGCAGCCTTACGTTTGCCCTGGGGGCTGCCGGCCGGTCATGGCGCCATGGCTATGACTTCGGCATAATTGCAAGTTCATTGCCAAGCCTCGAGGAGGCCCCATGCTTAAGTCAGCTTTGCGCTGGATGCTCGGGATCACCGCCATCGCCCTGGCCGGGCAGGCCACCGCCCAGGCCGCGCAGGTCTATCGCTACACCGACGCCGACGGCAAGGTTGTGTATTCGGACCGCGCACCGCCGCCCAACGCCAAGGGGGTCCAGACGAAGCGTCTCGGCGGTAATTTCATCGAAACCAGCGAGCCCAGCGTCGCGGCCCAGCAGGCTTCCGAGAAGTATCCGGTCACGCTCTTCACCTTCGATTGCGGCGAGGTGTGCCAGAACGCCGAATCGCTGCTCAACAAGCGCGGCGTGCCTTTCTCGATCGTCAACGTGCAAAGCGACGAGGCGGGCCGCGCGCGGCTGCAGGCGCTGACCAACGACGACAAGGCGCCGGTGCTGGCCGTCGGCGACCAGCTGATCGTCAAGGGCTTCAACGAACCGCGCTGGCAATCCACACTCGACCAGGCGGGGTACCCGAAGACCCCCCCCGCGCGCCGCGCCGCACCCCAGGCAAGGCCAGTGGACTCCAATGCCACGCCGCCGCCGCCCGCCGCTCCCGATGGCACGCGTTCGCTCGCTCCGCCCGCCAAGGGCGGGGATTACCCCAAGCAGTAACCCGCGCTACCCTTCACCCCGGTACCCGTCGCGAAGCTTTTGCGACGGGTCTTTGTGCGCCCACCGCCATGATCATCAGTGCCTGGAACGTCAATTCCCTCAACGTGAGGCTGCCGCGCCTGCTCGACTGGCTCGCGACCGCGCGCCCCGATGTCGTATGCCTGCAGGAAACCAAGCTTGAGGACCACAAGTTTCCGGTGGCCGAACTTGCGGCCGCGGGGTACGCCGCGCATTACATCGGTCAAAAAACGTACAACGGCGTGGCCATTCTCGCCCGCCACGGACTCGACGTGCGCGATGTCGCCTTCGACATTCCTGGACTCGAAGATCCGCAAAAACGGGTGATCGCCGCGACGGTGGCCGGCATCCGCATCATCGGTGTCTACGTGCCGAACGGACAGGCGCTCGATTCGGACAAATACCCTTACAAGCTCGCGTGGCTGAAGGCACTCGCCGCGATGCTTCAGGTGGAGCTGGCGGCGTATCCGCAACTCGCGGTGCTCGGCGATTTCAACGTGGCGCCGGAGGACCGGGATGTGCATGATCCTGCAGCGTGGGTCGGCCAGGTGCTGGTGTCCCCACCCGAACGCGCAGCACTGCAGGTGCTGCTCGACGCCGGCCTCGCCGATAGCTTCCGGCTGTTCGACCAGCCACCGAACACCTTCTCGTGGTGGGATTACCGGATGCTGGCATTCCCCAAGAACCGCGGCCTGCGCATCGACCTGATCCTGCTGTCGCCGCCACTGGCGGCGCGCTGCACCGGGAGCCGCATCGACCGCAATGTGCGTAAGGGTGACAAGCCCTCCGATCACGCCCCGGTGCTGGTGGATCTGCGCGAACCATAGCATCTACGGTGACAATGGCCGCTGCCAGCGGCAGCGGCCATTGTCCCCGAGACCACTGGACGTTTTTTCACCGTACGTCTTCCTCTGCCTTTCATGGTTTTCGCTTCCCCGATATTTCTCTTCCTGTTCCTGCCGCTGGCGCTGGCGGCGTACTTCGTCGTGCCGCGCGGGTGGCGCAACGGCGTGCTGCTGGTGGCAAGCCTCGTGTTCTACGCGTGGGGCGAGGCGCCGTACCTGCTGCTGGTCCTGGGGTCTGTCGCGTTCAACTACGTGCTGGGTGGCGCGATCGGCCGCGCCCCGTCGCCGACGCGCCGCCGCGGCTGGTTGGCGGTGGCCATCACCGGCAATCTCGCGGTGCTGGCGATCTTCAAATATGCCAACTTCGCGGTCGCCAATGTCAATGCGCTGGCCCCGGTGCTGGCGATCACGCCCTTGGCGGTGGCTGCGATCCCGTTGCCGCTCGGCATCTCCTTCTTCACGTTTCACGCGATTTCGTATGTGGTCGACGTGTACAAGCGTAACGCGGAGGCCGAGCGCAACGTTCCACGCTTCGCGCTCTACATCCTGCTCTTTCCGCAGCTGATCGCCGGACCAATCATCCGCTGGCGCGACATCGCGGCGCAGCTACGCTCGCGTCCCCAGCGGCTGGCCGATTTCAGCGTGGGGGTGCGCCGCTTCGTGCTGGGCCTCGGCAAGAAGGTGCTGATCGCCAATACGCTGGGGCAGGTAGCGGACCGTATCTTCGCGCTGCCGGCCTCCGATCTCACCACGCCGCTCGCCTGGCTCGGTCTTGCCTGCTACACGCTGCAGATCTATTTCGATTTCTCGGGCTATTCCGACATGGCCATCGGCCTGATGCGGATGTTCGGCTTCCGCATCCTCGAGAACTTCAACTATCCATACATCTCGCGCAGCGTCCGTGAATTCTGGCGGCGTTGGCACATCTCGCTGTCGAACTGGTTCCGCGACTATCTCTACATCCCGCTCGGCGGCAACCGGCGCGGGGAGCGTCGTGCCTACGGCAACCTGGTGCTGGTGTTCGTGCTGTGCGGGCTCTGGCATGGCGCTAGCTGGCCCTTCGTGCTGTGGGGCGCGTGGCACGGACTCTTTCTCGTCATCGAACGAGCATGGCTCGATCGCGCGCTGGCGCGCGTGAGCCTGCTGGCGCATGCGTACGCGCTGCTGGCCGTGATGGGCGGCTGGGTGCTGTTCCGCTGCGAGACGCTGACGCAGGCGGGCACGTGGTACGCCGCGCTCGCCGGGTTCGCGCAGGGTGATCCGCTGCGGCATCCGCTCGCGGAATTCCTCGATCCGCTGGTGGCGCTGACGCTGCTCGTCGGCGTGATCTTCGCAACCCCCGTGGCGCGGGCGATCGGCCGCTGGCGCGATCGCGTGTCTGCAGGCAGCGGGCTTATCGGTCGCGGTGCATTGGCGGCCGACATCGGCTGGACCGTCGTCGTCTACGTCGCCGCATCCACGATGTTGGCGGCCGGCACCTACAATCCGTTCATCTACTTCCGGTTCTGATGACGCCGATCGATTCACTGTCGCTGCCCCCGGTGCCACCGCCTGCGCCGGCCGATCATCGTTGGCGCGATGTCGCGATGACGGCGCTCTTCGCGCTCGGTCTCGCGTTGCCGGGGCTGGCGCTGGTATCTACCTGGAAGGCCACCACCACCCGCTTCGAGAATCGCGCGATGGCGCCGTGGCCGGCACCGGAGTTCGCACGCAGTTTCGCGCCTGCGTTCGAGCGCGCGTTCGCCGATCGCTTCGGCGGCCGCGATTTCCTCGTACGGCTGCATCACGGGTCGCTGCTGCGCACCTTCGGCGTTTCGGCGCTCCGCACCGTGATGCCGGGCACCGACGGCTGGTTCTACTGGCTGGGCGAGGATGGCCAATCGCTCGCGCGCCACCACCGCGGCACAGCGGAGTTCGCCCAGCGCGACGTCGACGCCACCGTGGCGGAGCTCCGCCGCCGCCGCGACTGGCTTGCCTCACAAGGTATCGCCTATGTCGTCGTCGTGGTGCCCGAGAAATTCACGATCTACCCGGAGCACCTGCCCGCGTGGGTCGCGCGCGACAACGCGCCCTCGCCTTTCGATCGCGTCCGCGATGCGATCGCGCGTGATGGCCGCGTCAACTTCGTCGACCTGCGCCCCGCCTTGCGCGACGCCAAGTCCCGCGAGCGCGTGTACTACAAGACTGATTCGCACTGGAATTTCAATGGCGCGGTGGTGGGCTACGAAGCGCTGATGCGCGCGGTCATGCAGGCCCTGCCGGCTGGCGCGCTGAGCGCAATCGCACCGGCGCCGCGGCCGGCGTACGTTCCCGGCGTCGATTACTACCGCGGCGACCTCGTGCAGATGCTGGGGCTGCCGTCACGGGTCCGCGAGGATGACGTCGCGCCGCTAGGCAAGGTGATGGGCGACACGACCGGCCGCTGCGCGCGCCGCATCGACAAGGGCGAGTTCCCTGGCTTCGAGTACTTCGCGTGCGACCGGCCCGGGTTGCCCCGCGCGGTGATCCTGCGCGATTCGATGGCGATCCCGCTGATACCGCTGCTGTCGGAGAACTTCAGCCGCGTGGCGCTGCGCAGCCAGGACAAGAAGGCGTTCATCCCGCCGCTGCATGGGGCGCT
>JBBQEY010000075.1:0-12966 GCA_038321425.1 Burkholderiales bacterium
TCGTTCATCTGGCCGTACACCATCGATACCTTCGACTTGGCCAGCTCGTCCTTGTTGACCACACCCGAGTCGATCATCTCGTGATAGAAGTCATTGCCTTCGCGCGTGCGCTCGCCGACACCGGCGAACACCGACAGGCCCGAGTGCGCGGACGCGATGTTGTTGATCAGTTCCATCATCGTGACGGTCTTGCCCACACCGGCACCGCCGAAGAGGCCGATCTTGCCGCCCTTCGCGAACGGGCAGATGAGGTCGATGACCTTGATGCCCACTTCGAGCAGTTCGGTGGACGGCGCAAGATCTTCGTACGCCGGGGCGGCGCGGTGGATCGACATGGTCTTGGCCGCGGCCACCGGGCCACGCTCGTCGATCGGGCGACCCAGCACGTCCATGATGCGGCCCAAGGTTTCCGTGCCGACGGGCACCATGATCGGCGCCTTGGTGTTGACGACCATCATGCCGCGACGCAGGCCGTCGGAGCTGCCGAGCGCGATCGTGCGCACGACGCCATCGCCCAGTTGTTGCTGGACCTCGAGCGTCAGCCCGATCTCATCAAGCTTCAATGCATCGTAGATCGCGGGGATCTGGTCGCGCGGAAACTCCACGTCGACGACCGCGCCAATGCACTGAACAATTTTTCCCTGATTCATGGATGGTCCCTGCTCGTTGAATGCGAATTCGATTGACTGGCTGCATCAGACTGCGGCAGCGCCCCCGACAATTTCGGAGAGTTCCTTGGTGATGGCCGCCTGCCGCGTCTTGTTGTAGATCAGCTGCAGTTCCTTGATGATCTTGCCGGCGTTGTCGCTGGCGGCCTTCATGGCGACCATCCGCGCCGACTGCTCCGAGGCCATGTTCTCGTTGACCATTTGGAACACGATGGCCTCGATGTAACGCCGGAACATGCCATCGAGCAGCGTCCGCGCATCGGGCTCGTAGATGTAGTCCCACGACCCGCCGGAGAGCTCGGCGGTGCGCACTTCGCCGGTGGGGGTTTGGTACTGGTCAGGGATCGGGATGATCTTCCCGTGCCGCGCTTCCTGGCTCATCGTGTTGATAAAGGTCGTGAAGTAGATGTGTACTTCGTCGACCTTGCTGGCCATGTACTCGTCGATCAGCGTCTTCACCGGGCCGACCATTTTGTCGAGATGCGGCCGGTCGCCCAGGTTCACGACGCTGGCCACGACATTGGCGCCCATCCGCTGCAGGAAGCCTAAGCCCCGGCCGCCAATCGCCACGTAGTCGGCTTCGATGCCCTTGGCCTTCCATTCCTTGTGCTGCTGCAGCATCAGCCGCAACACGTTGGTATTGAGACCGCCGCACAGGCCCTTGTCCGTGGTCACCACGATCGCGCCCACGCGCTTGACGGCTTCTCGAGCCTGCAGGAACGGATGGTGGTATTCGGTGTTGGCCTTGGCGATGTGCATCACGATGTTGTAGGTACGCTCGACGTACGGACGCGTCGCGCGCATCCGGTCCTGGGCCTTCTTCATCTTGGAGGCCGAGACCATCTCCATCGCCTTAGTGATCTTGCGCGTGCTTTGCACGCTCTTGATCTTGGTCGTGATTGCTTTGGTACTTGGCATGTCGTTTATTCTTTCGCGCTACCTGGTATGCAACCAAGCTCGATTCTCAGTACGTGCCGGACTTCTTGAAGTCCTCGATGGCGGCGGACAGCGCCTTCTCGTCGTCAGCCGTCAGCTCGTGGGTCTGCGTGATCTTGTCGATGATGGCGGGATACTGGGTCTTCATGAACTGGCGCAGCGCGGCTTCGAAGGCCAGCGCCTTCTCGACCGGCACGTCGTCGTAGTAGCCCTTGTTCACGGAGAACAACGTGAGCGCCTGCTCGGCCACCGACAGTGGCGAGTACTGCGGCTGCTTCATCAGTTCCGTCACCACTTTGCCGCGGTCGAGCTGCTTGCGGGTGGCTTCGTCCAAGTCGGAGGCGAACTGCGCGAAGGCCGCCAGTTCGCGGTACTGCGCCAGCGCCAGCCGCACCCCGCCGCCCAGCTTCTTGATGACCTTGGTCTGGGCATCGCCGCCGACGCGCGACACCGAGATGCCGGCGTTGATGGCGGGCCGGATGCCGGCGTTGAAGAGATCGGACTCCAGGAAGATCTGGCCATCCGTGATCGAAATCACGTTGGTCGGCACGAAGGCCGTCACGTCGCCGGCCTGCGTTTCGATGATCGGCAGCGCCGTCAGCGAACCCGTCTTGCCCTTGACTTCGCCTTTGGTGAACTTCTCGACGTAATCGGCGTTGACGCGCGCGGCGCGCTCGAGGAGGCGCGAGTGCAGGTAGAACACGTCGCCGGGATACGCTTCGCGGCCCGGCGGACGACGCAGCAGCAGCGACACCTGGCGGTAGGCCCAGGCTTGCTTGGTCAAGTCGTCGTAGATGATCAGCGCGTCTTGCCCGCGGTCGCGGAAATACTCGCCCATCGTGCAGCCGGAGTACGGCGCGATGTACTGCAGCGCGGCCGATTCGGAAGCCGTGGCAGCGACGACGATCGTGTAATCCATCGCGCCGAATTCGGTCAGCTTGTTGACGACGTTCTTGATCGACGACGCCTTTTGCCCGATCGCGACGTACACGCAGATCAGGTCCTTGCCCTTCTGGTTGATGATCGTGTCGATGGCCACCGCCGTCTTGCCGGTCTGCCGGTCGCCGATGATCAGCTCGCGCTGGCCGCGGCCGATGGGCACCATCGCGTCGATCGACTTCAAGCCGGTCTGTACGGGCTGATTCACCTTCTGCCGTTCGATCACGCCCGGCGCGACTTTCTCGATGACGTCGCGGAGTTTCGCGTTGACCGGGCCTTTGCCGTCGATGGGCCTGCCTAGCGAATCGACCACGCGTCCGATCAGTTCCGGACCCACGGGCACGTCGAGAATGCGGCCCGTGCACTTGACGGTGTCGCCTTCCTTGATCTCTTCGTATTCGCCCAGGATCACCGCGCCGACCGAGTCACGCTCGAGGTTCAGCGCGAGCCCGAACGTGTTGTTCGGAAACTCGAGCATTTCGCCCTGCATCGCGTTGGACAGACCGTGAATGCGGCAGATGCCGTCGGAAACCGAGACCACCGTCCCCTGCGTCCGCACTTCGGCGGCGGTATCCAGGTTCTGGATTTTGGTCTTGATCAGTTCACTGATTTCAGAAGGGTTCAGTTGCATGGTTTCCTCGCGTCTGCCGGGGCGTTCGATGCGCCGGCGTCACGGTAGCAGGTGAAAATGAGTTGAATTAAGTCAGGAAGGTCTAGGAACGCAGTTTCATGGCCATGGCGCGCAATTGTTCCTGCACTGTTGCGTCGATCACGGTGTCGCCCACCGTGATGCGCGCGCCGCCAATCAATTCGGGGTGGACTTCGACCGTCGCTTCGATCTTGCGGCCGAAACGCTTTTCCAGCGCCACCTGCATGTCTGCGAGGTCGGTGCCCTCGAGCGGATAGGCCGTTTCAATCAACGCCTTGGCCACGCCGTCGGCGGCATCCTTCAGCGCATCGAATTGCACGGCGATGGCCGGCAGCGCACCGAGGCGATCGCCCTCGACCAGCACATGCATGAAGCTGCGGCCCTGCGCGTTCAGCTTGTCGCCGGCGATGGACAGCAGCAGCGACTCCTTGGCCGGGCCATCCAATCGCGGGTCGTCCAGCGCGCGCGCCATCTGCGGATCGGCGACGACCGCACTGGCAAAGCGCAGCATCTCCGACCAGACCGGCAGCGCGTTGCCGTCGCGGGCCAGCGCAAACGCGGCCTCGGCGTATGGTCGGGCGATGGTGGTGATTTCGGCCATGGCGGTGCGGCGCCTACAGCTGGCGCTTCAGCTGCGCGAGCAGATCAGCGTGCGTCCTGGTGTCGACATCCTTCTGCAGGATCTTCGTCGCACCGGCCACCGCGAGATCGGCCACGGCATCGCGCAACTGTTCCTTGGCGCGCGCCACCTCCTGCGCGATCTCGGCCTTGGCCGCCGTGATGATGCGCTCGGCCTCGGACTTGGCATCGATCTTCGACTGCTCGATGGCATCGGCCTTGTACTTCTCGCCCATCGCGACGATTTCAGCCGACCGGGCCTTGGCATCGGTCAGCATCTGGGCGTCGCGCTTTTCGGCGCTGGCCAGTTCGCGGCGACCTTGTTCACCGGCGGCCAGACCGTCGGCGATCTGCTTTTGCCGGTTTTCGATGGCGCGCATCAACGGCGGCCAGATGAAGTACGCGCAGAACCCGATGAAGGCCAGGAATGCCACGGCCTGCATGATCAGCGTCAGATTGAAGTTCACGGCGAGAAACCCCGGTGAAGACGGTTAAGGTCGACGGCGAACGTCAGCTGACGACGGCGAGCAGCGGGTTGGCGAACGCGAAGAACATCGCGAGGCCGACGCCGATGATGAACGATGCGTCGATCAGGCCGAGCAGCAGGAATACCTTGACTTGCAGTTGCGGCATCAGTTCGGGCTGGCGGGCAGCGCCTTCGAGGAAGCGCGAGCACATGATGCCTACGCCGATACACGCGCCAAGCGCGCCCAAGCCGATGATGAGACCGATGCCGACTGCCGTGTAGGCCTGGATCATCGCCAGCATTTGTACCTTATCCATGGTGCATTCCTTTCGATTGCGGGTTGCGTGATGTGGTGTGGAGCGGTGAGGTGCGGTGAACGGAAACGGAAATCGTGGCGGTCCTGCAGTACGCGGGATCAGTGATGTTCCTCGGCCATTGCGAGATAGACGATCGTGAGCATCATGAAGATATAGGCCTGCAGGAGGACGATCAGGATGTGGAAGATGGCCCACATCAGATTGAGCAGGATGCCGAAGCCCATGCCGGCAAGCCCTGCCGCGGCCAGCATGCCGATCAGCAGGAAAATGATTTCGCCAGCGTACATGTTGCCGTAGAGCCGCAGGCTGTGCGACAGCGGCTTCGACAGGTACTCGACGATCTGGAACAGGAAATTGACGGGCCACAGCAGGAAGTGGTTGCCGAAGGGGGCGACGAAGAGTTCCTTCGCCCAGCCGCCCAGGCCCTTCGACTTGATCGAGAACGCGATCATCAGCGCGAAGACGGTCAGCGCCAGTGCGAACGTGGTGTTGATGTCGGAGGTGGGGACGCTGCGCCAGTTTTTCAGGCCGAGTAATCCGTAGATCCACGCCATGATGTCGATGGGCAGGAAGTCCATCGAGTTCATCAGCAGCACCCAGATGAACACGGTGAGGGCGATGGGTGCCACCCACTTCGAGTTGCCGTGGTAGATGCTCTTGACCTGGTCGTTGACGAACTCGAAGCAGAGTTCGACGAAGGCCTGGTGCTTCGACGGCACGCCCGACGTGGCCTTGCGGGTGACCAGCCAGATTAAGCCGAGGCCGATGAAGCCCAGCAGGACCGACATCACCATCGTGTCGACGTTGATCGTCCAGAACCCGCCCTCGCCGACCGGCTTCTGCAGGAAGGTCAGGTGGTGCTGGATGTATTCGGAGGGGGTTGCGTAGCCGGCGGCCGCCATGGGGATAGGTCGAGTTAGGTTTTTCTAGTCGCGTCGAAAAGGGCCATGCTGAACAACAACACCGTGATCACGAACGTGGCGAAGAAAGCCGCCGGTACGAGGTCCTTGTAGGTCGTCAACACCAGCCAGAGCTGGAGGATGATCACGAGGATCTTGCCTGCCTCGGCGCGGAACATCGCGGCCACTGTGGCACCTGCAGAAGTCGGTCTGGAGACACCCAGCACCACCGCGTAGACCACCACGGCGATGATGTTGACCATACCGCCCAGCAGCGCCGACAGCGCCCCGTGCAGCCCGGCCAGCACCCCGCACCCCACGGCTATCACGATCGTCGCGGCCGCCTGCCAGATCAGGACCCGGCGAATCGGCTTGGTCGAAAGTGGGGCTTCCATCACGGTACTCTTGCCAAACAGCAAACCCATCGATTTTAACCGTTTTCCTTGGGCTCCCGCAACGGATTGTTGCGGCGCAATGCCGTACGGGCGTTCGACGCATTTTGCTGCGTCTACCCGCCCGACAACGCGCCCACTAGCATGATCCGCGCATCGGTGGGCAACAGCGCCGCCGGATTGCGCTCGATGGCGCCGTTGACGAAGATCTGGATGTGCGGCCGCACGCGGCCCGCCTCGTCCACCATCCGGAACCGGATGCCGGGGTAGTCGACGTCCAGCGCGGCCAGCGCGTCCGCCAACCGCGCCGGGACGGCCACCACCGTTACCGCCACTTCGGCGCGGCCCTGCGTGTACGACCGCAGCGGCGTCGGAACGGCGATGCTGAATTTCTGCTGCCGGGCGGCCGCACTCATCGGTTGCCTTCAGGTCGGCACCCAAAACGCCGGTCCGTTAGGGCCGGCGCATCCGGCAAGAAGCCCATCGATTGATCGCGCGTAAAGATGAAAAAACCTACGCGACTTCCACCGCGTAGACGTGCGGCAGGTGTTCCGCCAGCCGCTTCCACGATTGCCCTTCATCGCGACTTCCCCAGATCTGGCCTTGTGTCGTGCCGAAGTAAACGCCCACTGTTGGATGGTTGTCGGCCGTCATCGCCTGCCGCTTGACCGTCCACCATGCCTGCGCCTTCGGCATGCCGGTGGATAGACGCTGCCACGTCATGCCCGCGTTGCGCGTGCGAAATACCGCGGGGCGGCCGCCGGGCGAAACCCGCGGCCAGACGCTGGTGCCGTCCATCGGCAGGATCCATGCAGTGTCGGCGTCGTGCGGATGCGTGACCATCGGAAAGCCGACGTAGCCGACCGACTTCCGCATGCCGCCGCCGATGTCCTGCCAGCGCGTGGCCGGGCGGTCGAGCCGGAAGAGGCCGCAGTGATTTTGCTGGTACAGCCGGTCCGGGTTGCCGCCGGCGAAGCGCACGCAATGCGGGTCGTGGCCGAACACAAGGTCGGGATCGGGCTGGAAGTCGGCGCGCACGCCCTGGTTCAACGGCGCCCAGTTGGCGCCGCCGTCGGTGGATTCGAACGTGCCACCGCTCGAGATGCTGATGTACAGGTGTGCCGCGTCGCGCGGATCGACCAGGACCGAATGCAGCTTGGCGCCGTCGGGCGTGCCGTCCTGATCACCACCGCACCACGCCTTGCGTTGCGGATGCGCATTGAAGCCGGCCACGCCGTCCCACGTGACGCCGCCATCCTCTGACCGGAAGAGGCCCTGCGGCGACGTGCCCGCATACCAGACGCCGGGCTGCGATGGATGGCCCGGGGTCAGCCAGAACGTGTGGTCGACGACGCGCCCGCTGTCGGCCGCGAAGGCCGGCGGCCGTGCGGCCTCTTTCCAGTGCTTGCCGCCATCGACGGAGCGAAAGATCGTCGGGCCGATATGCCCGGTGCGCGCCGCGGCCAGCAGCGTCTTGCCGTCGCGCGGGTCGAGCCGCGCGTGATGCACGATGTGCCCGAGGAAATGCGGCCCGGCGAGTTTCCAAGTCCGGCGCGACGCGTCGCCTGCCAGCGTCCACAGGCCCTTGCGGGTGGCGATCAGCAGGCGCACGCGGCGCGGGGCAGTTCGCGGTTGCGGCATCGCTACTTCCTCCATTTTGATCGTCAAACTTCCGCAGGCGAGGATGCGGCCTCGCGGCGGGCTTCATCGTCAAGCTTCCGTAGGCGAGGCTTCAGCCTCGCGGCGGGCTTCATCGTCAAGCTTCCGTAGGCGAGGCTGCGGCCTCGCGGCGGCTTCATCGTCAAGCTTCCGTAGGCGAGGCTTCAGCCTCGCGGCACGCGACACGCGGCTACCGCGTCGCCTGCACGAAGTGCCACCATGCATCGGCCGCGCGAACGCGAGAGTCTGCCTCCGCCGATTCACCACGGCAAGTGTAGGGTTGATCTTGCGGCCATTGCCTGTAATCCTCTACGGCCTTTTCCGGTCCTACCAACAGGAGTTTTCATGACGATCAAAGTCGGCGACAAGTTGCCCGCAGGCACGATGAAGGAGTTCATCGAAGTTGAAGGGAACGGCTGCAGCGTAGGGCCCAACGATTTCCAGATGCAGGATGTGACCAAGGGCAAGAAGGTCGTGATCTTCGGCCTGCCGGGCGCGTTCACGCCGACGTGCTCGGCCAAGCACGTGCCGTCCTATCTTGCCAACTACGACAAGCTGAAGGCCAAGGGCGTCGACGACATCATCTGCATGGCGGTCAACGATGCGTTCGTGATGGGCGCGTGGGCACGCGACCAGAACGCCGGCGGCAAGATCCGGATGATGGGCGACGGCAGCGCCGACTTCACCAAGGCGCTGGGCCTCGAATTGGACCTCGTCGCGCGCGGCATGGGCGTGCGTTGCCAACGCTTTTCAATGCTGGTGGAAGACGGCGTTGTGAAGACACTCAACATCGAAGGTCCCGGCAAGTTCGAGGTGTCCGGCGGCGACACGATGCTGACGCAGCTGGGCTGATCCGGGTGCGCCACCCAATGCCAACGGCGGCCCGCAAGGCCGCCGTTGTCCGCATCGCGCGCGGCCATTCCCGCCCGTCTATCGCGTGGTAGGCGAGGCTTCAGCCTCGCAGGTCCGATGCGGCGGAATCCAAACGAGGCTGAAGCCTCGCCTACGAGCCACTTCGGCAACAATTGCCTACGGCCGCTTGATCCGACCCACGATGCCGTCGAGCTGGTCGAGGCTCCCGTAGTCGATCACCAATCGTCCCGCGCCCTTGCGCCCGGGTTCGATCTTCACGCTGGCACCCAGGGCTTCCGCAAGATCCGTCGCCAGCCGCGCCGTATCGGCGTCGGCGGCGGGGCGTCCTGCGCGGCGCGCGGCGCGTTTCGCGGGATTGAGCAGCGTGAACACGAGACGCTCGGTCTCGCGCACTGAAAGATGACCATTAACCACGCGCGCAGCCGTCGTCGACTGCTGTGGCGCGGGTAATGCCAGCATGGCGCGCGCGTGGCCCATCTCGAGCGCGCCCTGCATCAGGTAATCCTGCACCGGCTTCGCCAGTTGCGTGAGACGCAGCAGGTTGCTGACCGCGCTGCGCGAGCGGCCCACCGCTTTCGCGGCGGCCTCGTGCGTGAGGCCGAATTCCTCGATCAGCCGCGCAATGCCCTGCGCTTCCTCGAGGGGATTCAAATCCTCGCGCTGGATGTTTTCGATCAGCGCCATCGCTAGTACGGCGTTGTCCGGCACGTTCTTCACGAGTGCCGGGACTTCCTTCAATCCGGCCTTCTGCGCAGCGCGCCAACGGCGTTCCCCCGCGATGATCTCGAAGCGCGCATTGCCGACGGCACGCACGAGGATGGGCTGCATCAGGCCCTGTTCGCGGATCGAATCGGCAAGTTCATTCAGCGCCGTCTCGTCCAACTTCGTGCGCGGTTGATATTTGCCGGGCTGCAGCCGGTCGATCGCGATGGTATGCAACGCGCCCGCCGGTGCGGTCTCGTCGCCGGCCGACAGCAACGCATCGAGGCCACGCCCTAAACCTTTTTGCCGAATCATCGAAGCGCCTTCATGTTGTGCTGGCGACCGTTGAGGCCGTGGCTGCCGTTGCCGCATTCGCTTCCATCCGCCGCAGCATCTCGCCGGCCAGCGCGAGATACGCCAGCGCGCCCTTCGACTGCGGCTCGAGCTTCAGCGCGGGAAGTCCGTGCGACGGCGCCTCGGCCAGGCGCACGTTGCGCGGAATGATCGTGCGATAGAGCTTGTCGCCGAAATGTTTCTCGAGCTCGGCAGTGACATTGAGCGCCAGCGTGTTGCGCGGGTCGTACATCGTGCGCAGCAGGCCTTCGATCTCGAGCCTGGTGTTGAGATGCGCGCGCACCTTCTTCAACGTCTGGATCAGGTCCGACAAGCCTTCGAGCGCGTAGTACTCGCACTGCATCGGAATCAGCACCGAATCGGCCGCGCACAGTCCGTTGAGCGTCAGCAGCGATAACGACGGCGGGCAATCGAGCAGGATGAAATCGTAGTCGGGTGCCACTTGCTGGATGGCGGATTTCATTTGCGACAGCGCGTCGGCCAGCGCATCCTTCAGGCGCGTTTCACGTTCCGGCAGGTTGACCAGTTCGATTTCCGCGCCGGCCAGTTCGCGATTGGCGGGCACGAGATCGAAGCCGCCCGCCGGCGACTGCACCCGCACTTCGGCGATGGTGCGTTCGCCCAGCAGCACCTGGTAGACGGTGGCCTCCAGCGCGCGCTTGTCGAGGCCGGACCCGGTCGTGGCATTGCCCTGCGGATCGAGGTCCACCAACAGCACGCGGCGCTTCATCGCGACGAGACTGGCCGCGAGATTGACCGATGTCGTGGTCTTGCCAACGCCGCCTTTCTGGTTGGCCACGGCGATGATGCGCGTCATACGCCGGCTCCCGCGTCGCGGCGGCGCAGCAGGATCAGGTGCCGTGCTGCGTCGAGGCCGGGCACGGTCAGCGCGGGTTTGCCGACCACCGCGAGATCCGCCGGCACCTCGTGCAACTCTTCATCCGGATGCACGCCTTTCATTGCCGCCAGCAAACCCGCGGGTGCCAAATGCCGCGCGGACGTCGATGCGAACGTCGCGAGATCCGAGAAGGCGCGCGAGATTACGATGTCGAACAGCGCGCTTGGCATCAGTTCCTCGACCCGCACCGCGTGCGCCTCGACGTTGGCGAGATTCAACTCGATGGCGGCCTGCGTCATGAACGCAACTTTCTTGTGATTGCTGTCGACGAGAACCAGGTGCCAGTCAGGGCGCGCGATGGCCAATGGAATACCGGGGATGCCGCCGCCCGAACCGACGTCGAGCACGCGCAGGCCGCTGCGCGACGGCAGGTGCGGCAGCACCGCCAAGGCGTCGAGCAGATGGTGCGTCACCATGCGCGGCGCGTCGCGGATCGCCGTGAGGTTGTAGGTCTTGTTCCACTTCGCGAGCAGCGCCACAAAGGTCGTGAGACGCGCGAGCTGCGCGGGATCGAGCGCGACGCCCAACGCCGCCGCGCCGGCAGCGAGCGGATCGCCGGCGACGGGAACAGCTCGGGGCGACGCCGACAACGCGTCCGTCATTGCAGACAGCGTTGCTGGATGCCAGGCGTCATGCCGAGATCCTTTCGCTGGCGGCGCCGCCCAGTGCGCGGCGCTTCAAATGGACGAGCAGCAGCGAGATGGCCGCGGGCGTCATGCCGGAAATGCGCGCGGCCTGGCCGATGGTTTCCGGCCGCCCCGAGGCCAACTTCTGGCGAGCTTCCGTCGACAGCCCGCGAACGTCGGCGTAATCGACGTCCGCCGGAATGCGCGTGACTTCCTGTGCCAGGTGGCGCGCGACCTCGTCGTGCTGGCGTTCGATGTAGCCCGCGTATTTGATCGCGACCTCCACCTGCTCGGCCACCGCGGGGTCGTCCACCGCCGCGCCGCTGGCGTCGAGCGAGTGCAGCGAGGCATAGGTAACGTTGGGACGGCGCAGCAAGTCAGCGAGTACATACTCACGCTCGAGCCCTTGTCCAAACACACGTAGTGCGTCGTCCGCCGGCACCATCGCCGGGGCGATTCGGGTGGCATGCAGCCGCGCGAGCTCGACCGTGACCGCCTCGCGCTTGGTCGTGAATGCGGCCCACCGGGCATCGTCCACGACACCCAGCCGGCGGCCGTGCGCCGTAAGCCGGAGGTCCGCGTTGTCTTCGCGGAGCTGCAGCCGATACTCCGCGCGCGACGTGAACATCCGGTAGGGTTCCGACACGCCCCGGGTGACGAGGTCGTCCACCAGCACGCCGAGATAAGCCTCGTCGCGGCGCGGGCACCAGCCTTCGTCGCCGCCCGCCAGGCGCCCGGCGTTGATGCCCGCCAGCAGGCCTTGCGCCGCGGCCTCTTCGTAGCCCGTGGTGCCATTGATCTGCCCGGCGAAGAAAAGACCATGCAGCGCCTTGGTTTCGAGCGTCGACTTCAAACCGCGCGGATCGAAGAAGTCGTATTCGATCGCGTAGCCGGGCCGCAGGATGTGGGCGTGTTCGCAGCCGCGCAGCGAGCGGATCAGCGCCAGTTGAACATCGAAGGGCAGCGACGTCGATACGCCATTCGGATAGATCTCATGCGTATCGAGGCCCTCCGGCTCGAGGAAGACCTGATGGCTTGCGCGCTGCGCGAAGCGGACGACCTTGTCCTCGATCGACGGGCAGTACCGCGGACCCACACCTTCGATGACGCCGGTGTACATCGGCGATCGGTCGAGACCCCCGCGGATGATCGCGTGCGTGCGTTCGTTGGTATGCGTCACCCAGCAGGGGAGTTGCCGCGGATGCATCGCGCGGTTGCCGAGGAACGAGAACACCGGCTCCGGCGCATCACCCGGCTGCACTTCCAGCACCGAAAAATCGATCGTGCGGCCATCGAGCCGCGGCGGCGTGCCGGTCTTCAATCGTCCCACCGGCAGGTTCAGTTCGCGCAACCGCGCGCCCAGGCGCTTGGCCGGCGGATCTCCGGCGCGACCCGCCTCGTGATGCTTGAGTCCTATATGGATCAGCCCCGACAGGAACGTGCCGGTCGTCAGCACCACCGCGTCCGCGTGGAAATGCAGCCCGACCTGCGTGACCACGCCGGTGACCCGGTCGCCGTCCAGGATCAAGTCGTCCACGGCCTGCTGGAACAGCGTCAGGTTGGGCTGGTTTTCCAGGCGGCGGCGGATCGCCGCGCGGTAGAGCACCCGGTCCGCCTGCGCGCGAGTGGCCCGAACGGCGGGACCCTTGCTGGCGTTCAATGTCCGGAACTGGATGCCGGCTTCGTCGGTAGCCAGCGCCATCGCGCCGCCCAGCGCGTCGATTTCCCGCACCAGGTGCCCCTTGCCGATCCCGCCGATCGACGGGTTGCAGGACATCTGGCCCAACGTCTCGATGTTGTGCGTCAGCAGCAACGTGCGGCGACCCATCCGCGCGCTGGCGAGGGCCGCCTCCGTGCCGGCGTGGCCGCCACCAACGACAATGACTTGGAAGTGTTCCGGGAAGTCCATGATTAATCGATGTTTTCTCACCCCGCAACGCAATGGTGGCGGGGTCGAGATTGTACCTTAG
>JBBQEY010000076.1:0-12813 GCA_038321425.1 Burkholderiales bacterium
GCCACCGACGGCAGCAGGCGGATGCAGGCATTGACGGGTTGCCACGTCAACGCGTGATTGTCAGGATCGAGTAGCGCAAGGACCACAGTGCACGCGCCGCAATCGCCTTCGGCACACCCTTCCTTCGTGCCTGTGAGGTGGCGCTCATCGCGCAGGTATTCCAGCAGCGTCGTCTGGGGCGAATGGCCGCTGACCTCAACGGGTTTTCCGTTGAGCAGGAAGCGCAGCGCAGTGGAAGGAGAGTGGCCGGGCACGTTTGCCTCGTCGCGCAGTACCGGGCAACACGCCCCGCACCAGCTCTACATCGTCTTCCTGCCTGCAACGAAAGTCAATCGCTCCGAACGGCTGCTGCATACCGGATTGGTGGTCGATCGAGGTCGATCACTTGGTCCGGGCTGCAAGTGCGTGGCGCCCCCTGCCGGTTCGCACCAACCGGGGGCGAGGATGCACCGTTTGGCGGCATTGTCCCGACAATCGTGTATACCGGATTGGCATGCGAATGTATGTCCGATCCGGTTGACCCGCGACGGTGCCGGACCTATGCTGCCGTGATGGTCAAGCGCAGCGCGACAAGTGCCGGCAAGGCGGGTGCGGAGAACGCGATCTGCGACGCGATCCGCACGGCCATCCTCGAGCGCCGGCTGGCACCGGGCACCAAGCTCCAGGAAGTGCCGCTGGGCGCGTACTTCGGTGTGTCGCGCACGATCGTGCGGCAGGCGCTGCGGCGGCTGGCGCACGAAGGCATCGTGTCGTTGCGCGATCGGCGCGTGGCGGTGGTGGCAAGGCCCTCGGCGCAGGATGTCACGCACATGTTCGCCGCGCGCCGCGCCATCGAGGCCGCCGTCGTAGCGCTGGTCGCCGAGAAGATCAACCGCGTGCAGATTGCCGCGCTGCGGCGCCTGGTACGCAACGAGGAAGCCGCCTACCGGCACGGCGACCGCGCCGGCGGGCTCAAGCTGTCACTGGCCTTCCACGAGACGCTGGGCCGGTTGTGCGGCAACCCGGTGCTGGTGCGCTACCTCAACGAACTGGTGTTGCAGACCTCGCTTGCCGTGGCGCTATATGAGCAGCCCGACCGCACCCACGCCCACGCCGATCACCTCGACCTGCTCGACGCCATCGGCAAGCGGGATGCGAAGCGCGCCGTGCGGCGCATGGTGCTGCATCTGGAAGACCTCGAGCACGACCTGCACCTGCATGCGCCTCAGGCGGCGCCGTCGCTGGAGTCGATCTTCGGGCCGCCGGCCACGCGCAGTCGCACCGCACCCCACGAGTAGGCCCCGCCAATGGCAAAGGGCCCCGCAGGGCCCTTTGCCGGTGCTGCAGCCAAACGACTTACTTCGTCGCGGCCTTCGAGACCGCGGCGATCAGCTTGTCGGCACCCTTGTTCGATACATTGGCACGCACCAGGATGTCCGGCGGCAGTACCTTCTTGCCGAAGAACGCGGCGTTCCAGTCGTCGTTGGTCGACACGACCGTGCCGTCCAGGTTGAGGCCGCCGTAGACGCCCTTGGAACGGCTGAAGGCGATCAGGTCGGCCACAACGTCGGACTTGGCGCCCGCGCCCACCGGACCCGCGGCCACGCTGGCATCGGCACCGAACTTGAACGAGCTGGACAAGAGCGAGTTCATGCCCTTGTCCGTCATCACGAGCGTGACCATTTCGGAAGCTGCAACACCGGCCTGGAAGCCGATGCTGGCCGTGGCCAGCGTATAGAACGCCGGGCCGACCCACTTGCCCGTGCCGCCTTCGCGCGCCAGCAGGACACCACGGCCGCCGGAGCCGCCGATGATGAAGCCCGCCTTGACGATTTCCGGCGAAATCAGGACGGCCTTCGCACGGTGGATGTTCTGCTGCAGCCACTTCATATCCGGGTCGCGCATGAAATGGCTCAGCGTGACATCGGCCGCGTTGACGAGCTTCTGTTGTTCCGACTGCGCTTGCGCTGCGGTCGTGAAGCCCAGCGCCGTCACCGCGAACAGCACGGTGGCCGACAGGCTGCGAATTGAAAGTTTCATAGTTTTCTCCCTCGTGCTGGGGGCATGCGCGGACGATCTGCGTCACTGCCCCCGTTTGCTTGTTGTGGGTGGATATCAGCGCAGCAATTCGATACCGTTGGACGTGACGCGCACGCGATCGCCGATGCGCAACCCGGGTGCTGCAGTCTGCTGGATCGTGGCGTAGCTGCCGTCGCTGTAGCGCACGCCGATGACCCAGACCATCGACTGGTCGCGGTTGGCTACTTCGTTGCCGAGGAAACCGCCGCCAACGGCGCCCACGATGGTGGCGACCGTACGGCCCGAGCCGCCGCCGACAAGGCTGCCGAGGCCGCCGCCGATCAGCGCGCCGCCGATGGAGCCCACTGCGTTGTTCATGCCTTGCACCGTATGCTGCTGGATCGACTCGACGGTACCGACGCGACCCCCTGCAGAGTTGGTCACCTGATACGTGGGCGGCGTGTTGCAGCCGGCTAGCGCGAGTGCGGCGGCTGCCGCGAGGATTGCGCCGAAGCGGCGCAGGGAAGTATGGGTCATCATTGAATATCTCCAGGAAATCAGGACGCGACGATCAATCGGGGATCGCGTTCAGCAGGTACATGGCGGCGAGCAGGCCGGACGGCCGGCCGAGCTTGCCAAGCCACTGTGCAAAGATGGTTTCGATATCGCCGCCGACATAAATCTGCGTCAGCGCGCTGTTGACCTGCAGGCGCAGCGCCGAGTCGTTGCGCGGCAGCGCGAGGGCATAGGGCTCGAACGACAGTTCCTCCGCCAGCAGTGCGATCTTGCCGGGTTCCTTCGCCTGGCTGGCCAGGCCCACCAGCTTGATCTTGTCGCCGGCCAGGGCGTCGACGCTGCCCGACTCGAGCATGGCGATGCCGGCGTTGGCGTCGGTGATGGGTACGACCGTGGCGTTGACCAGGCGACGCTTCAACGTGTCGTTGAGACGCGTTTCCGTGGTCGTGCCCTGCTGGACGGCGATGCGCTTGCCGCCCATGTCGCTGATCTTGTTGATGGTCGAGTCGATGCGGACGATGAAGCCGCCGCCGTCGATGAAGATCAGGTTCGAGAAATCGACGTTGGCAAGGCGCGTCTGGGTTTGCGTGGTGTTCGCGCATTCGAGGTCGGCGCGGCCGGAGGCGACCATGGCGAGACGCTCGGTGACCGAACCCACCATCCAGTTGATCTTGAGGTCGGGCTCGCCGACCGTGCGGGCGATCTGGGCGATCACGCGCTTGCACAGGTCGATCGAGTAGCCGGCCGGCTGGTTGTTGGGCCCGACGAACGAGAACGGCAGCGAATCTCCGGAGAACGCAACGTTGATGGCCTTGGCGGCCTTGATCTTGCCGAGGGTGCCGGTCGTTGACTGCGCCAATGCGCCGCCCGCGAAGCCGGCGGCGACGAACAATGCAAAGAGAATGTTTTTCACGCTCGAACTACTCCGTAACCGTTGGGTGTGGGAAACCGGGATCGCGAATCCGGGAGCCTTGCAACGGGCGCCACGACGACAGGAGTGCAGGTCGTAGGACCGCGTGGGAGGGAATCGGTTCCGGGGCAGGATGTTACACCATCGAAGTCTTGCCCGGCCTGCGGCGGCCCCCCGTCCAGCCCTGATATTGCATGGTCTGCGTGATAAACTCGTCGCAGTGGCTTCCCGTCGCGAATCTCCCGTTGCCGTGCCCAAACTGTCCATTCGCGCCGCCCCTGTGCTGGCATCTCCTGGCGCCGCGGCCCTGGCAGTCTCCGACGCCTCCGACGGCCGCGTACTTCTAGCGTTGTCCGGAAGGCTCGACGCGCAAACCATTCCGGTCGTGTGGCGCGATGCGCTGAAGGCGCTGCACGACGCCGGCGCGCGGCCCGTCGTCGTCGATGCGGCCGCGGTCGACTATTGCGATGGTGCTGGCGTGGCGCTGCTGGTGGACCTGCTGCGGCAGCCGCGCGCGGGTACCGTCGAGGTCACCAACCTCAAGCCGGCGTTCGGCGACCTGCTGCGTCAATACAATCCGCAGTCCCTCGATCTCGATCTCGATCCGCCGCCGGCGAGCCGGCCCGCTATCGAGCAGATCGGCCGCGACACGTCCGGCCTGTTGCGCGACATGCGTACGCAGGTCGTGTTCGTCGGGCAGGTGGTGGCGGCGCTGGCCTACGCGGTGCGGCATCCGTCGTCGGTGCGCTGGCGCGACGTGGCGCTGGTGTGCGAGCGCGTAGGCGCGGATGCGTTGCCCATCGTCGCCCTGATTTCCTTCTTGTTTGGCGGCATACTCGCGTTCCAGTCCGCGGTGCCGATGAAGCGTTTCGGCGCCGAGATCTTTGTCGCCGACCTGATCGGCCTCTCGATGCTGCGCGAGCTGGGACCGCTGATGACGGCCATCCTGCTGGCAGGCCGCACCGGCGCCGCGTTCGCGGCCGAGATCGGCACGATGCGCGTCAACCAGGAGATCGATGCGCTTACGACGATGGGCCTCGACCCGGTGCGCTTCCTCGTCACCACGCGCATCATCGCTACGGTGCTGATGACGCCACTGCTGACCATCTTCGCGATGCTGGTCGGATTGCTGGGCGGCGCATTCACGATGATGTCCTTCTCGATCCCCTTCGTCACGTTCGTCAAGGAGGTGGACGGCATCGTCCACCTGCAGGACTTCATGGCGGGCTTCGTCAAGTCGTTCGTGTTCGCGATTCTGATCGCCGGCATCGGGTGCCTGCGCGGCCTGCAGACCAGCGCCGGGGCCTCGGCGGTCGGCGACGCCGCCACGCGCGCCGTGGTCACCGGCATCGTGCTCATCGTGGTCGTGGATGGCTTCTTCGCGTTCATCTACTTCATGCTCAACATCTGACATGGCCGACGACGTCATCATCCGGGTCGAGGATCTTTCCGCGGGCTACGACGACCGCGCGATCCTCGAGCACGTGTCCTTCGACGTGAGGCGCGGCGAGGTGTTCGTCATCCTCGGCGGCTCCGGGTGCGGCAAGAGCACGTTGCTGAAGCAGATGATCGGCCTCTATGATCCGCTCGCGGGCCGCGTGCTGATCGAGGGCGAGGACCTGGTGACCGCGGAAGGCGAGCGTCGCGATGCGCTGATGCGGAAGTTCGGCGTCATGTATCAATCGGGCGCGCTGTTCGGCTCGATGACGCTGCTGGAAAACGTGGCGCTGCCGCTCGAGGCTTTTACCGAACTCGACCGCGCGCAAATCACGCTGCTGGGGCGGATGAAGCTGTCGCTGGTCGGACTGGAGCAATTCACGGCGCACCTGCCGGCAGAGATTTCCGGCGGCATGCAAAAGCGCGCCGCGATTGCCCGCGCGATGGCGCTCGATCCGCAGATCCTGTTTCTCGATGAGCCATCAGCGGGCCTCGACCCCATTACCTCGGCCGAGCTCGACACGCTGATCCGCCGGCTGTCGAAAAGCCTCAACGTCACATTTGTGATCGTGACCCACGAACTCGCGAGCATCTATGCCATTGCCGACCGCATCATCATGCTGGACAAACGCGTCAAAGGCATCATCGCCACGGGCGACCCGCGACAGCTTCGCGACGAATCGACCGATCCCTATGTGCGCCAGTTCTTCCACCGCCAGGCCGAGCTCGTCGCGGCCTGACCGCGTCGCCATGCCATGAGCCAGAAGGCCAACTACTTCAAGCTGGGACTGTTTGTCATCGGCGCGATAGCCGCACTGATCGCCGTCCTGCTCATCATCGGCACGGGCCGCTTCTTCGAGCGCCGCATCACGATCGAAACGTATTTCACGGAATCGGTGCAGGGCCTTGATATTGGCTCCAAGCTCAAGCTGCGCGGCGTGGTGATCGGCGAGGTCACCCGGATCAGCTTCACCTATGTTTACTACCAGCTCGACCTGCCGATCGCCGAACGCTATCGCTACGTGCTGGTGGAAGCGCAATTGCAGCCGCGCCTCGTCGGCGGGCGCGCGGCAGCAGGCGACATGACCAGTCCGGTGAACGCCGAGCTGGAAGTGGAGCGAGGCCTGCGGCTGCGCCTGGCGCCGCAGGGCATCACGGGTACCAGCTACCTGGAGATGGATTACATCGATCCGCCGCCGCCGGTGCTGCCGATCTCGTGGACGCCCAACAACATCTACATCCCCAGCGCGCCGTCCACGGTGCTGGCGTTCGTCAACGCGGCGCAGGAAATCCTGAACCGGCTGCAGAGTCTCGATGTCGAGGGCACGATTGCCAACGTCAACACATTGCTGAAGACCGTCAACCAGCAGGTGCTGGCCGTCGATGCGAAGGGCCTGTCCGAGCGCACCCTCAAGACGTTGGGCAAGCTCGACCAGACGCTCGATGCCGTGCAGATGAAGAAGCTCTCCGACGAAGCGTCGGCGTTGCTGGTCGAACTGCGGCAATCCAACGCCGAACTCGGCAAGACGCTGGCCAATCCTGCTTGGCAGAAGATACCGGTGGAAACCGCAGCGGCGATGGAGCGGGTGCGCACGCTGGTGTCCGATCCGAAGCTCGCCAAGACCATCGCCGGCCTGGAACGCATCACCGGCCGCCTCGATCGCGTGCTGGGGGGCGCGGAGCCCGACCTTTCGTCCACGTTCGAGAACCTGCGGCAGATCACCGAGAACCTCCGCGATCTCACCGAAGACACCAAGCGGTACCCGGCCAATGTGATATTCGGCGGTCCGCCGCCGCAGGAGCGCAAGCCATGAGGTCACGTCGTCATTTCGTGCTGGGCGCGGGTGCTGCCGCCGCCGCCGCGCTGGTTGGCGGTTGCAGCATCGTGCGCACCGCACCCGTCAAGGCCACGTTCCTGCTCGAGCCGGCGATGCCCCCGCCGGTGGCGAAGCCGCAGCCGGGTGTCATCCGCATGGGCACGGTCAACGTGGCTGCGCCGTATCGGGGCCGCTCGTTCGTCACGCGCGAGGCCGAGCTCAAGTACGACTCGGACTACTACTACGAATTCCTGGCCGCGCCCGGCAACATCATCGGCGATGCGACGGTGCGGGCGCTCGGGGCTGCACGCGTTTTCGGCACCGTGCTGCCCATGGCGGTCCCGACGGAATCCGATTGGCTGCTCGAAGGCTTCGTCGGGTCAATTTACGGCGACGCGCGTGTCAGCGCGCAGCCGGTCGCCGTGCTGCAGATCACGTACTACCTGTCAAAGGCGACGTCGGGCAGCGGCACGCCGTTCTGGAACAAAGGCTATCAGCGGCGCATCCCGTTCGAGTCAGGCAGCGTCTCCAAGTACGTCGCCGCGCTGAACACCGCGCTGGGGGAAATCCTGGCCGAACTTGCCCGTGATCTCGCGGCGCTGACGCTGCCTGCGCTGTCCTAGAAGAGGGGCTGCGTGGCGGCGCGGTCGACCACCGGCGTGCCGCGGCCCACGGCGGTACCCAGATCGGCCAGGTCCACCCAGCCACCACCCATGGCCTTGTAGACGGCAATCAACTGCGTGTAGCGCTCGGCGCTCGAGCGCACGTTGGCAAGTTCGGCGGCGAAGAGTTCGTTCTCCGCATAGAGCACTTCGATGAACCCCGCGTAGCCATTGTTGAAGCGCACGCGTCCGAGGCGCGCGTACTCGCGCAACGACGCCACGCGCAGCGCCTGCGCCGCCGTCTCCTCGCGTTTCCTGATCGTGCCAACCAGAGCGTCGTTCGTCTCGCGCAACGCCACCAGCACCGTCTGCTGGTAATTGGCCAGCGCCTCCTGCGTGCGCGCCTCCGCGGTGTTGACCTGGCCCGCGATCGAGCCGGCGGTGAAGATCGGGCCCGCCAGGCCCGCCGCGATGGTCCACGCCAAGGCAGGCCCAGACATGAAGTTGCTAAAGGCGGCGCTCACCGAACCATACGAACCGGTGAGATTGAACTGCGGATAGTAGAGCGCCTTGGCGGCACCGATATCGGCATTGGCGGCGACCAGGTTCTGCTCGGCCTGCAGGATGTCCGGGCGACGCTCCAGCAGCGACGCAGGCAGTTCGCCGGGGATGCCGGGGGAGCCGAGATCGTCCAGCGAGCGGCCGCGCGGGATGGGAAACGGATTTTTCCCCAGCAGTACCGCGATCAGCGTTTCGTTGGCGGCGATCTGCTGCTGGATGGCGGGGATCGCGGCCAGCGCCTGTTGATACTGCGACTGCACCTGGGCCAGTTCCAGTTTCGAGACGACGCCACCCTTGTACCGAAGTTCGAAGATGCGTTGCGTGTCGGCGTAGTTCTTCGCCGTTTGCTGGGCAATCTCCAGTTGCCGGTCCAGCGCGCGCAGTGACACGTAGGCGGTGGCCACACTCGTCACCAGCGACAGCACGACGCCGCGGCGCCCCTGTTCCGTGGCGTACACCTGCGCCTGCGCGGATTGCGTCTGCCGGCGCACGCGGCCGAAGAGGTCGAGCTGCCAATTGGCACCCAGCGCGCCCTGGTACAGCGTGTAGTAGGGGTCAGCGCCAGCGGCCAAAGGTGAGGCACCCACCGCGCTGGATCGGTTGCGGCTGGCATCGAGGTTGAAGCTCGCCTGCGGATAGAACTGCGCGCGCGTAGTATTGAGCGCGCCGATGAAGGCGTCGACCCGCGCGGCGGCAATGACCAGGTCGCGGTTCTCGCGCAGCGCGGTGTCGATCAGTCCGATCAGCACCGGATCGTTGAATTGCTCCCACCAGCGTGTATTGGCGACATTGGCGGCTTGCGGGAAGTCGATGCGCCACGCTGGTGGCGACTCCACCATCGGCTTCGTGAAATCCGGGCCGACGGTGCAGCCTGACACCAGCACGGCCAGCGCCGCAGTGCAGGCAAGCGAGAGCGCAATGCGCTTCATCATGGCGCGTCCGCCGGCGCCGGTGCAGCCGCGTGCACCGCGGCATTGCCCTTGCGCGCCAGCCGCTGCGACAGCGATTCGAGCATGAAGAAGAAGAACGGCGCGAACAGCACGCCGATGATCATCGATGCCAGGATGCCACCGATCACGCCGGTACCGATGGCACGCAGGCTGTTGGCGCCCGCACCGCTGGCGATGGCCAGCGGCACGCAGCCCAAGCCGAAGGCCAGCGATGTCATCACGATCGCGCGCAGGCGCTGCCCGGCCGCCTCGATGGCCGCCTCGCGCGCAGACATGCCGGCGTGCACCTTCTCGATGGCGAATTCGCAGATCAGGATCGCGTTCTTCGCGGACAGCCCCACCAGGGTGACGAGACCCACCTGGAAGTAAACGTCGTTGTCGAGGCCCACCGCCCACGTCAGCAGCAACGCGCCGAGGATGGCGATGGGAACGGTCAACACGACGGCAATCGGCAACGTCCACTTCTCGAACTGCGCGGCCAGCAGCAGGAACACGAGGACCAACCCGAAGATGAACGCGGAGCTCGACGTGCTGCCCGAGCTCTTCTCCTGCAGCGCCTGGCCCGCCCACGCGAACGAAAAATCGCCGGGCAGTGCTTCGCGCGCGACTTCTTCCATCGCGTTCAGCGCCTGGCCCGAGCTGAAGCCGGGCGCCTGGCTGCCGGTCACCTTGACGGCAGGGAAGCCGTTGAAGCGCGTGACAAGCTTCGGCGATGCCACGTACTTCGTCGTGATGATCGCCGACAGCGGTACGTTCGCGCCGCTCTTCGAACGGATGTAGACCTTGTCGAAGTCCGTCGGCTTCATCCGGTACTCGGCATCCGCCTGCAGGATGACCCACCATACACGGCTGAACTGCGAGAACTGGCCGGCGATCTGCGACCCGAAAAAAGTCTGCATCGTCGAAAACGCATCCGCGACGGTGACGCCCAGCGCCTCCGCGCGGCTGCGGTCGAGGTCGACGAAGAGTTGCTGCGTGGCGGCGCGATAGGTCGTGGAAATTCCCTGCAGCTCGGGACGCTGCCGCGCCTTGGCGATGAAGGCTTCCACGGCTTGTCCTGTCGCGCGCGCATCGCCGCCGCCGCGATTCTGCAGGTAGAACTCGAAGCCGCCCGTGGTGCCGAGGCCCGGGATCGACGGCGGATTGAGTGCGAACATGAAGCCGTCGCGCAGGCCCGCGAACTGCGCGTTGAGGCGCTTCAATACCGCGAACGACAGCATCGACGGGTCGGTGCGCTCGGCGAAGGGCTTCAGCGACGCGAAGATCACGCCCGAATTGTTCTGGATCTGCCCGTCGATGAGGCTGTAGCCGGCCACCGACGCCACGTCCTGCACCGCCGGATCGGCCGACACCATTTTCTGCGCGCGCTCCGTAAGTTCCGCCGCCACCTGCAGGTTGGCCGTGTCCGGCGCCCCGATCGCGACGAAGAAGTAGCCCTGGTCTTCTTCCGGGACGAAGCTCGACGGTATCGTCTTGAAGAGCAGCACGATGGTAACGATGATCCCGCCGAACGCGAGCAGCGAGACGGGCCACCACTGGATCGCGCGCGCCACGACACCCACATAGCCCTGGCGCAGCTTCTCGAAGCCGTTGTCGAACCAGCGAAAGAAGCCCTTTTTCTCGCCGTGGTGCACGCGGATGATGATCGCGGCCAGCGCAGGTGAGAGCGTCAGCGCCACCACGCCGGAGATCACCATCGAGATCGCGATTGTCACGGCGAACTGCTTGTAGAGCACGCCAGTGACGCCGCCCAGGAACGCGACGGGCAGGAACACAGCCACCAGCACCAGCACAATCGAGATGAGCGCGCCGGCGATCTGCGTCATCGCCACCTTGGCGGCCTCCAGTGAGGAGAGCCCCTTCGCCACCATGTTGGACTCGACGTTCTCGACCACCACGATCGCATCGTCGACGACGAGGCCGATCGCCAGGATCAGCCCGAACAGCGTCAGCATATTGATCGAGAACCCGAGCAGGTGCATGCCGACGAAGGTACCGATGATGGACACCGGCACCGCGAGAATGGGGATGATCGTGGCGCGCAGCGACTGCAGGAATACGAACACGACCAACACCACCAGCACGACCGCCTCGAAGAACGTGTGGATCACCTTTTCGATCGAGTTCAGCGTGAAGAGGCTGGTGTCGAGTGCGATCCGGTAGTCGAGGCCGCTCGGGAACTGCTGCTTCAGTTCGGCCAGGCGCTTGCGCACCGCGTCGGCCGTGGCCACCGCATTGGCACCCGGCTGCTGGTAGATGGCGATCGTCGTGGCCAGCTTGCCGTTCATCCGGCTGACGATCGAGTAATCGCGCTTGTCGAGCTCGACGCGCGCGACATCGCGCAGCCGCACCGACGCCGTGCCCGACTTCGCCGCGCGGACGATGATGTCATCGAACTCTTCCGGTCGCGTCAGCAGGCCCTGCGCGGTGATGACGAAGGTCTGCTGCGTGCCTGGAACCGACGGCTGGCCGCCGATCTGCCCGATGCCGAAGGTCTGGTTCTGGCTCTGGATGGCCGCCGCCACTTCCTGTGCGGTGACAGCGAGCTGCGCCATGCGGTCAGGCTGCAGCCAGACGCGCATCGCGATGTCCGGCAGGCCCAGCACCGATGCGCGGTTCGCCCCCGGCACGCGCTTTAGTTCATCGAGCACGTACAGGTTCGTGTAGTTGTCGATGTACGTGGACGTGTAGCGCTCGTCGGGCGAGTAGATCGACAGCACCATCATGATGCTGCCCGACTGCTTGTCCACCGCTACACCCTGCTGCACCACCACCTGCGGCAACTGCGCCGTGGCCTGGCTCACGCGGTTCTGCACGTTGACCTGGTTGATGTCGGGATCGCTGCCCGGCTTGAACACGGCGCTGATCGACACGTTGCCAGACGACGAGCTGGTCGACGAGAAATAAAGCAGGTTGTCCACACCGTTCAACTGCGACTCGATGGGGGCCGCCACCTGATTGGCAATCACGTCGGCGGTGGCGCCGGGGTACGACGCCGCGATGCTGACTTGAGGTGGTGCCAGGTCGGGGTACTGCTCGATCGGCGAAGCCAGCATCGCGACCGCGCCCGCCAGCACGAACAGGATCGAGATAACCGATGAGAGGATCGGCCGGTCGATGAAGAAATGCGTGAACATCGGGCGCTACTTCTTGGCAGGCGCGGGCGCCTTCGGGATGGCGAGGGGCGGGGCAGTACCTGCTGGCGCGGCCGCCGCCGGGGTCGAGACGACCACCGGCTGCCCCGGCACGACCTTCATCCCGCCGTCGATCACCACGCGGTCGCCCGTGGCGAGGCCGCCGGTCACCACGATGTCCTTGTCGCCCTGGTATTCGCCGACGATCACCGGCCGCACCTCGGCAACACCGCTGGCATTGACGACATAGACGAAGTGGCCGTTGCTGCCCTGCTGCACGGATAGCTGCGGGATCACGATCGCGTTGGGCCGCATCGCCCCCTGCAGGTTCGCGGTGACGAACATCCCCGGGCGCAAGTCGAGTTTCGGGTTCGGAAGCACGGCACGTACCTGGAACGACCCGGTGTCCTGGCTGAACGAAGGATCGGCGAATCCGATCTTGCCGCGATGGGGATAGATTGCGCCGCCCGGCAGGACAAGCTCGACGATGTACGCCTCGTCCTTCGGCGCGAGCAGCTGACCCTTGTCCGTCCACTCCTTGTACTTTGCCATCTGGTTCTGCGAGATGTTGAAGTTGACCCAGATCGGGTCAAGCGCTGCCACGTAGGTCAGGTTGGCGCTGTCCGCCGAGGAATTGACGAATGCACCCTGGCGTTGCAGCGCGCGGCCCGCCACGCCGGTCACCGGCGATGTAATCGTCGCGTAGCCCAGGTTCAACTGCGCCTGCTCCACTTTGGCCTGCGCCGAAAACACCGCGGCCTTGGCGGCGTCGAGTTCACCCTTCGCCCGGTCGAGGTCGGAGAGCGGCAGCGCGTCCTGCTCCGTCAGCGGCTTCACGCGGCCGAACGTGGCCTGCGCCGTCGTGTAGCGCGCCTGTTGCGATTCGAG
>JBBQEY010000077.1:0-12798 GCA_038321425.1 Burkholderiales bacterium
TCATTGCACCGATAGCGGATCAGCTTCGCGAAACCCGACACCAGGCTCGGCACGCGGACTTTCTGCCCGTCGGGCGGCATCGCCATCTCGAAGCCGTCGTCGCCGCCGGCCTTCTGCAACGCGGAAAGCTTCATGTCGAGCCACGCCCGGTCATCGGTGCGCATGTCCATCGACAGCGTCTTGGCGATGGCGCCCAGGCCCCGCGGCTGCTCCGCGCCGTTGATCCACACCTCGAAGGGATACGACTTGCCATCCTCAATGTGGCCGATGAACACCGCGAAGTCGCCCAGCGGATGGCGGACCACGTAGGTCCAGCACGGATTGCCGTTCGTCAATTCCGGACGGCCCGGCCAGCGCAGGCTCGCCAGCGCCGGGGGCTGCGCACGATCGAGGCGGATCCGGCGGTCCGGATCGGCGGTGTCGAAGTCCTGCGGCGCGGCAACCGGGGCGGTGGCAGGGACGGTCTCGAGCACCGCGCCGAGAACGCTGTTGGGGCGATAGGTGGCGATGCCCTTCAGGCCCGCCTGCCACGCCTCGAAGTAGAGGTTCTTGAAGGCGTCGAAGGGGTAGTCGGAGGGAACGTTGACGGTCTTGCTGATCGCGGTGTCGATGAAGGGTTGCACCGCAGCGTTCATCAGCATGTGATCCTGCGCGCTCATTTCCAACGCGCTGACAAAGGCCGGGGGCAGCATCGCGCGGCGCTTGCCATCCGGATCGGTCCATACCTGCCCCGCCGGCAGCGCGCGCGCCGGGTCGAAAGGCAGCATCTCGACATCAGCGTCGATGCCGAGCAGGTGCTTGTAGAGGCGGTACGCGTGATCCTCGACCAGGTATTCCTTCATCGACTCGTCGGGCATGCGCTTCTTGCGGCGATAGGTCCAGCTGAACGCGGGCTCGATGCCGTTGGAGGCGTTGTCGGCGAAGGCGAGCGAAATGGTCCCCGTCGGCGCGATCGATAGGACGTGGCTGTTGCGGATGCCGGTGGCGCGGATCGCGGCCTTGATGGTGTCGGGCAGCCGGGACGCGAAGCGCGGCGCGTCGAGATAGCGTTGCGTGTCGAGCGCCGGAAACGCGCCCTTCTCGGCTGCAATCTCCACTGAAGCCATGTACGCGGCGTCGCGCATCGCCTGGGCGATGCGGGCGGCCATCGCCCGTCCGTCATTGCTGTCGTAGCGCAGTCCAAGTTCGATGAGGGCATCGCCCAAGCCGGTGAACCCCAGGCCCACGCGGCGCTTGGCCATCGCTTCGCGCTGTTGCTGCGGCAGCGGCCACGCCGACACATCGAGAACATTGTCGAGCATGCGCACGCCGACGGCGACCGTGGCGGTGAAACCCGCGAAATCGAAGTGCGCAGCGGAGGTGAAAGGTTCGCCTACGAAGCGCGTCAGGTCGACGCTGCCAAGATCGCAGCACCCGTAAGGGGGAAGCGGTTCTTCACCGCATGGATTGCACGCCGCGATCACCTCACAGTACGAGAGATTGTTGTCGCGGTTCATCGCGTCGATGAACACCACGCCCGGCTCGGCATGATCGTAGGTGGACCGCATGATCTGGTCCCAGAGCGCGCCGGCGCGCACTGTGCGATAAACCCATTGGCCGTCGTCGCGCTGGTGCGCGCCCGCCGCCAGCAGATCCGGCGCCGGCGGCGCCTTGTGCACCAGTTCCCATTCGGCGTTGTCGCGCACGGCGGCGACGAACGCATCGGTCACCGCCACCGAGAGATTGAAGTTGGTGAGCCTGCCGTCATCCTTGGCGTGGATGAACGCCTCGATATCCGGGTGATCGCAGCGCAGGATGCCCATCTGTGCGCCCCGGCGGGACCCCGCGGATTCCACCGTCGCGCAACTCTGGTCGAACACCCGCATGTACGAGAGGGGCCCGCTGGCCCGGCTGTTGGTGCCCTTGACATGCGCGCCATGCGGGCGGATCGGCGAGAAATCGTAGCCCACGCCGCCGCCCCGGCGCATCGTCTCCGCGGCCTCGTTCAGCGCCACATAGATGCCGATCCCGTTCTCGTCGCCGGAGATGCTGTCGCCCACCGGCTGCACGAAGCAGTTCAGCAGCGTGGCCTTGAGGTCCGTGCCCGCGGCGGAATTGATCCGTCCGCCCAGAATCAAGCCACGCTGCTGGGCCTTCAGGAAGACGTCTTCCCACTGTTCGCGCTGACCCGGCGCCTCCACGGCGGCCAGCGCGCGCGCGACGCGGCGGCGGACGTCGTCGATGGTGTGCTCGTCACCCTTCGCGTACTTCTCCAGCAACACTTCGCCGGAAATCGACTGCGAAGGCAGGGCCGCGCGGTTGGCGATCCCCAAGGTCTTGAGATCGTCGAGTTTCATGGTCGATATCTGGAGGTGGTTGCGCTTTTAGGCCACTGCTGCTTCGTTCGACCGCACGACTACTCCAGCGCGGATGCCGCTTGCGGGCTTGCCCGCACGAGCGCTGCCGCGGCCACGCTCAGGCGCCCATTCCCGCCGACTTGACGGCGGCCATCAGGCGCTGCTTCTCGCCCAGCACCTTGTTGGCGTAGGCCGTGGTCTCGTCGAACGCCGCGCCGTTGTAGAGCTGCAGCCCCTCGACTAAGCCGCCGGCGCGGCGGATGTATTCTTTCAGCACCAGCGCGCCGATGCGGATATTGGTGTGCGGGGCAAGGGCCGACTCCTCCTCAGGGAGGAACTTGTCCATATGGAACCGGGGGATGACCTGCATCAGCCCGACGGCGCCGGCGGGGCTTTCGGCGACCGGGTTGAAATTGGATTCGATCGAGATGACGGCGACCAGCAGCAACGGGTCGAGCCCGAGGCGCTCGGCCTCGCGGAAGGCGTGGCCCAGGTACTCGCGGGTCGCCACCGCCGAAACGCGGTATTTCTTGGCATAAAGGCTCGCCAGTGCCTGGATCTGGTGGTGACGGGTGACACGGGGGGCGGGCGGGGCCAGACTGACCGGGGTCGGCTCGACCTGCACGGGCGCCGACATGGCGGCGCCCGCGGCCGAAGGCAACGCGGGCCGGAACGACGCCGAGGCGGTCAGCGCCAGCACGGCAGCCAAGCCAACCAGGATGAAGTGGATGGGTCTACATCGACCCGCTTCGCGCCAGCGGAAAGCCGGCGGCGCGTCGTGTATGGATGACAGCGGTGCGACCATTGCAAACACTCCTCATGTCGAACCCGGCTTTCCTCCAACCAGGCCGCGTTGCCGCTGCCGGGTAAGTCCGAGTCGGTTGCATTGCTCCTGGCCTGCGCTGTCTCCCCTTGGAATCTCGTTGGTGGTGTGGTGTAGTGGTCGTGAAATCAAGGGGTTGGAGCTACCAGCCGGCCGCAAGTATACCAGAACCCCGAAAGGGACCAGCTTGCTCGCCAGACCCCCCGCCGCCGACGCCAATTGGGTCCCAGGCCGGTCAAGCGGGATCAGGGTCGCGGCCGTTGGCGACCTTGACGTCGGCCTCGAACAGCTCCTGCAGCTGCGCGGCCGCCTGCGTAGTGGTCTGGACCAGCTGCTGCTCGTCCTGGCGGACCGCATATTGGACGTTGAGCAGTTTGCGGTCGTGGGCCAGGAACATCTCGACGGCACGAGCGGCCTGCGTGGGCTCCACGCCGGACACTACCAGCGCCTGACGGGCGGTTTCCAGACTGGAAAGCACCGTTTCGCGTTCGATCGCCTCGACGTCCAGGTCGCGCAGCCGGTAGTAGTGCACCCGGTTGCGAGCCCGGGCCAGGATGGGCAGTTTTGGGAAATGCTTGCGGACCATCGCCGCCGTCTTCAGCGAGGCATCGATGTCGTCGATGGCCAGCACGAAGAGCTTGGCGTCGCGCGCCTTGGCCGACTCCAGCACCTCGAGCCGGCTGGCGTCGCCGTAATAGACTTTGTTGCCGAAACGGCGGACGAAATCCACCTGCTGGTAGTTGGCGTCGATGGCGGTGAACGGGATGCCGGCCATCCGCAGGACGCGCGAGACGATTTGCCCGTAGCGGCCGTAGCCGGCGATGATCACCGGGTTGCCGGGGCCGTGGATCGTGTCGAACTCGGGCGGCTTGCGGCGTTCCAGCCACTTTTCCAACAACCGCTCGTGCAAAGCAAAGGACAGCGGCGCCAGCAGCATCGACAGCGTGACCACCAGCACCAGCAACTGCGCGGTCTCGCCTGGCAGGATGCGGGCGGTGGTGGCCGCCGCGAACAGCACGAACGCGAATTCGCCGCCCTGGGCCAGCAGCACGGCGATGCGCTGGGCATCGGCGTTGGCGGTGCCGAATGCCCGCGCGATGCCGTAGAGCAGCGTCGCCTTCAGCGCCAGCAGCCCGACCGCGCAGCCCAGCACCATGAACGGCTGCGCGGCCAGGAGCGTCAGGTTCGCGTTCATCCCGACGACCATGAAGAAGAGTCCGAGCAGCAGGCCCTTGAAGGGCTCGACGTCGGCTTCCAGCTCGTGCCGGAACTCCGAATCGGCCAGCAGCACGCCCGCGAGGAAGGCGCCCAGCGCCATCGACAGGCCGATGCTTTCCATCAGCAGGGCCGCGCCGATGACGACCAGCAATGCGGCCGCGGTGAACACTTCGCGGCCGCCGTAACTTGCCACCGCCTTCAGCGCCGGGCGCACCAGCAGGCGGCTGCCGATGACCACGCCGGCGATCGCCGCCACACCCTTGGCGGCCAGCACCCAGCCGCTGGTCGTCCCGGTGCTTTCGGGCGAGAGGAGCGGCAACAAGGCGATCAGTGGAATGACGGCGAGATCCTGGAACAGCAGGATCGAGAATGCACTGCGTCCGGCGGGCGTGGAAAGTTGCTGCCGCTCGCCGAGCCACGCCAGCACGATCGCCGTGGACGACATGGCAAGGCCGAAGCCCACGATCACCGCGGCCTGCCATGCCATGCCGAAGGCCATCGTGACGCTGATGATCGCGGCGGCGGTCAGCAGCACCTGGGCGCTACCCCAGCCGAACACCGACTGGCGCAGCGCCCACAACCGCAGCGGCTCCAGCTCGAGGCCGACCAGGAACAGCAGCAGGACGACGCCCAGCTCCGCGAAGTGCATGGTTTGCTCGCCGCCACTGATGAACCCGAGACCCCACGGTCCGATCAGCGCCCCGGCCGCGAGATAGCCGAGCACGGCGCCCAGTTGCAGCCGGCGGAACAACGGCACGACGATGACGGCCGTCAGCAAGAGGATGGCAGCTTGTTGCAAAAGCACGGTGGTGGATTCCTCGAGGGGCGGGCATCTCTCGCGCGGTGTGCGCGACGTCGTGGACGGATGCTGCGGCGCAGCGGTATGGCGGAAGTGGATGCTACTCTGGCGTTTTACTTAATGGCGCGACTTCCGCTACATAAAAAATGGGGCCAGGCTCGATTAAACAATGGGGCCAGGCTCGATTAAACAATTCGAGCCTGGCCCCTTTAACGTGGCCCCTTTAACGGAAAGATGAAATTGCCATGATGAAGCAAACGCTGCACCACCCGACGGTCGAACAGGTGCGGAACCCGCGCACCGTCGAGACGCTGATCACCGGCCAGGCCACCTCCGAGGTGCGGGCGTCAAGTTGACGCGCGTGCTCACGCAACCGCTGCAGCGCCGGATCGATCCCTTCCTGATGCTCGATGCATTCGGCACCGACAATCCGGAGGATTACATCGGCGGCTTTCCGGACCACCCGTATCGCGGTTTTGAAACCGTGACGTACATGATCGCGGGGCGCATGCGCCATCGTGACAGCGCCGGCAACGAAGGCCTGCTGCAGAACGGCGGCGTGCAGTGGATGACGGCCGGCCGCGGCGTGATCCACTCCGAACTGCCCGAGCAGGAAGATGGCCGCATGGAAGGCTTCCAGCTCTGGCTGAACCTGGCAGGCAAGGACAAGATGCGCGCACCTTGGTATCGCGACATCCAGAGCGCGCAGATTCCGGAGTACACGACGCCGGGCGGTGTGTCCGTGCGCGTGATCGCCGGGCATTCGCACGGCATCGACGGCGCGATGCAACGCGAGACGACCAATCCGCTGTATCTCGACATCACGTTGCCCGCAGGCACGACGTTCGCGCAGCCGCTGGCGACGAAGGACAACGCGTTCGTCTACGTGTTCCGCGGCGAAGTATCGGTGGTCGGCATGAAGGTGCCTGCGCAACGGATGGCGATCCTGGCCAACGAGCATGGCAGCGATGGTGTCGTGCTGCGCGCCGATGTGCTGGCGCGGGTGTTGCTGATTGCCGGGACGCCACTTGACGAACCGATCGCGCAGCACGGCCCGTTCGTGATGAACACGCGTGACGAAATCATGCAGGCGGTGGCGGATTACCAGGCGGGCAAGTTCGCTGCTTGACGATTCGCGTGTAGTCGGGCTTTGCAATCGAGGTTTGCAGGCGAGGCTTTCTGCCTCGCAGGTTCGACGCAATGCTTAACCTGCGACGGTGCAGCTTCGCCTGCATCGTGCGAAGCGCATCCATGCAGCGGAGCTGTGGGGGCCGATTGGTTTAGACTGCATCCACACCCGCCGACGGCGACGTGGATGGAACGCGCGGCCGCTTCGCGCAGTCTGAGCTGACATGACCGATTCTCCGCAATGGGCGTTTCCTTCGCCGATGCAACCCAAGCAGGCCGACCTGGCCTTCGATCTCGATCGTGCGTGCGGTGCCATGGTGCGCCTGGCTTCCAAGATTCCGGACGACGCCTACACGGCGCAACTGCTGGGCACGGAGCGCGGCGGCAATGGCATCGTGATCCGCGATGATGGGCTGGTGCTGACCATCGGCTATCTGATCACCGAAGCCGAGACGATCTGGCTCACTACGCATGATGGGCGCGTCGTGCCCGGACACGCATTGGGTTACGATTTTGCGACGGGCTTCGGGCTGGTGCTGCCTTTGCAGCGGCTCGACGTGACGCCGATTGCGCTCGGTTCGATCGCCGGACTCGATGTCGACGACGATGTGTACGTGCTGGGCCATGGCGGCCGCGCCCATGCGTTGAAGGCGCAGGTTTTTGCGCGCCGCGAGTTCGCGGGCTACTGGGAGTACCTGCTCGACGAAGCGATCTTCACCGCACCACCGCACCCGGAGTGGAGCGGTGCGGCGTTGGTCGACGATGCGGGTCAACTGGTCGGCGTGGGTTCGCTGTTCGTGCAGGAAGCGATGGGCGAGGAGATCGTCAAGGGCAACATGTTCGTGCCCATCGATCTGCTGCCGCCGATACTCGACGACATGGTGCGCATGGGCCGCGCGGCGCGGCCGCCGCGACCGTGGCTCGGTCTTTACACCAACGACGACGATTCGCGCGTCGTCGTGGGGGGCATTGCCAAGGGTGGTCCGGCGGACCAGGCGGGCGTGTGCAAGGGCGACGCCGTGATGGCGGTGGCCGACCAGCGCGTGGGCAGCATCGCCGAGATGCTGCGCAGCGTATGGCAATTGGGTCCTGCTGGCACGGAGATTCCGCTGACCGTTGCGCGCGGCGACAAGGTCGTGGGCATCAGCATCCGCTCCGGCGATCGCGGCGATTACATGAAAAAGCCGTCGTTGCAGTAAAAAAGGGGCCAGGCTCGAATTAATTGCACGCAGGGCGCCCCATGGCCAAAGCTGGTCCGCAATTAATTCGAATCTGGCCCCTTTTTTTAGCGCGGCCCCCTTTTTTCGGGTTTGCCGCGGAGATGTCCCTGCGAGGCTGAAGCCTCGCCCACAACCCATCATTGCGGCGGCCGCCGCCGATGCCAATCGGTCACATCCTGAAATGCGCGGCCAAGCCGCAGTAACACCGGCTCGGTGAACGGGGCGCCGATCAATTGCACGCCGATCGGCAGTCCGTCGGACGACAACCCTGCGGGTAGCGATAGTCCGCAGCCGCCAACGAAGTTGACGACGCGCGTGAACACGGCCAACGGCGCCGTGGATTCATCGACGTCGACCACGGGCACCGCGGTGATCGGTAACGTGGGGGTCAGGAACGCGTCGCGACCGCGCATCCAGGTTGCGAATTCGGCCTGCGTTCGCCGCGTCGCGTTCAGTGCATCGAGAAACTCCGCGGCGCTTATGGTCTTGCCGCCCAGCATCCGCTTGCGCACCCATGGATCGATCGGTACTACCGGGTCTTCGATGTAGTTACGATGGAACGCAAAGGCCTCGGCGGCGAGCATCATGCCCAACGCCGCGGAGCATGCATTGATATCGAAAGGCGCGCGTGCTTCGTCGACGATGGCGCCCAGACTGCGGAAGATCGCGATGGCGTCGTCACGTCCGCGCCGCACATCCGCCGCCAAGTAGTCCGGAAATTGTTCCGGCGCAAGTGCGGTGATGCGCATGCCGCGCACATCGATGGCGCCCTGCAGTGCGGCCATGCAGTCGATGGGCGGCGCCGCGAGTGTTGCCGGATCACGCGGATCGGCCCCGGCCATCGCGTCCGTCAGCATCGCGACATCCTCGACCGCGTGGGCGAGCGGACCCAACGAGTCGAACACGGTGGACAACGGTACCGCGCCGTACAGGCTGATCAGCCCAAACGTGGGCTTGAGTCCGGTGAGTCCGCATAGTGCGGCTGGAATGCGGATCGAACCGCCCGTATCCGAACCGATTGCGGCTGGCACCATCCCCGCGGCCACGGCAACGGCGGAGCCGCTTGACGAGCCACCGGCCACGCGATGGGTGTCGAGGTCCCATGGGTTCCACGGCGCGCCCATCGGCTCGTTGCGGCCCCAGCCGCCGAAAGCGAACTCGACCATGTGGGTCTTGCCGAGCGGAATCATGCCGGCGTCGAGTAATCGCGTAACCGCATTCGCGGTGTGGTTCGACTTGCGGCCAAGCCACGACTTCGACCCTGCGGTGGTCTGGCGGCCATCGATTTCCAGTAGATCCTTGAACGCGATCGGCAGTCCGAACAGGGGGCCGCGCGCGAAGCCCGCGGTGCGCATGCGATCGGCCGCGTCGGCCAGTAGCCTTGCGTCGTCGCCGTACACATCGACAAACGCGTGCAGTTTGGTGTCGGTGGCGGTGATCTTCGCGAGGCAGGCGTCGACCAGTTCGCGTGACGAAAGCTCGCCGCGTGCGAGCAGGCCGGAGAGGTGCGAGAGGGATTGGAACGGCAGGTCGTTCATGGGCGGAAGGGGTGGCATGAGGGCCAAAGGCTGTGGATATCTCTGTGGGTGACGCGGTGGACGGTCTTGGTATGGGCGGTGGGTGATTGGTGGGCTTGCAACCCCATATATTGGCTATTCGATCCGGTATTCAATCCGCCCCCTGCGGGTGGAGTCGATAACCCCAAGTTATCATAAACATCAATTATAAACATTGGATTTATGATAGTGCCTTCCCCACAATACGAGTGTCCAATCGTTCAAACCAAGGAGCAATGTCATGTTGCAAGCATTTCCCGTCAAGGAAGGCCAGCCGGTCCCGCAGGTCTCGTTTCGCATCCGCCGCAACGGCGACTGGGCCACGGTGACGTCCAACGATCTCTTCGCCAACAAGAATGTGGTGGTGTTCTCGCTACCCGGCGCGTTCACGCCGACCTGTTCGTCCACGCACCTGCCGCGCTTCAACGAACTGTGGCCGGCGTTCGAGGCGCAGGGCATCGACTCGATCATCTGCGTTGCCGTCAACGATCCGTTCGTGATGGAAGAATGGGGCAAGGACCAGGAAGCCGAGAACGTGTTCCTGCTCTCCGATGGCAATGGCGAGTTTACCGAGAAGATGGGCCTGCTCGTCGACAAGTCGGATCTCAATTTCGGCAAGCGGTCGTGGCGCTATTCGATGCTGGTGCGCAACGGGAAGATCGAAAAGCAGTTTCTCGAGCCGCAGGAACCGGGCGATCCGTTCAAGGTGTCCGATGCGGATACGATGCTGCACTACATCAACCCGAAGGCGAAGAAGCCTGACCAGGTGGCGATCCTCACGCGTGAAGGTTGCGGGTTCTGCAAGACGGCCAAGCGGCAGCTGACGGAAGCCGGCTACAACTTTGCCGAGATCACGCTGCCGCACACGATCCGTTCGCGTGCCGTGGGCGCCATCGCGGGCTCGGGCACGGTGCCGCAGGTGTTCATCAATGGCCAGCTCATCGGCGGGTCGGAAGCACTGGAAGCGTTCCTGCGCAAGGCCGCGTAACCAGTCGTACCAGCAGCAAGACTGCAGGGAGCCGGCCGGTCCGGCTGCCTCAGTCCATAAAAGGTATGAAAGGAAAAGTGACCATGGCCATCATCAAGTCCATACCCACGCCGGAAATCATTGTCGACGTCGCCGTGATCGGCGCCGGGACGGCAGGCCTTGCCGCGTATCGCGCGCTCAGGAACGCGGGCAAGCGCGTGGTGGTGATCGAGGGTGGCCCGTATGGCACCACCTGCGCGCGGGTGGGTTGCATGCCAAGCAAGCTGCTGATCGCGCCGGCGGACGCCGCGCATGCAGTGGAGCGGTTCCCTGCGTTCGGCTTGCATCTCGACGGTGGCGTCAAGGTGGACGGACGCGCCGTGATGGCGCGCGTCAAGCGCGAGCGCGACCGCTTCGTCGGCTTCGTACTGCGCGGCGTCGATGGCATACCGGACGCCGACAAGGTTCGCGGTTATGCGCGCTTCGTCGACGACACGACGCTTGAGGTCGACGAGCAGTTGACGATCAAGGCGTCGCGCGTGGTGATTGCCACCGGCTCGTCGCCATCGTATCCGCCCGCGTGGAAGGTTCTGGGCGATCGGCTGGTCCTCAACGACGACGTGTTCGAGTGGGATGACCTGCCGGAAAGCGTGGCGGTATTCGGCCCGGGCGTGATCGGACTCGAACTCGGCCAGGCGCTCCATCGGCTGGGCGTGCGCGTTAAGGTGTTCGGTCGTGGCGGCAGCGTGGGCCCGCTGGCCGACCCGGCGTTGCTGGGAATTACGCGCCGCGTCTTTGGCGAAGAGTTTTATCTCGACACCGATGCGCACGCCGACGTGGCCCGGGACGGCGACGACGTCGTGGTCAGCTATCGTGCACTCGACGGCACCGCCCAGGTGGAGCGCTTTGCGTATCTGCTCGCGGCCACGGGACGGTCGGCGAATGTACGCAACCTGGGCTTGGAGAATACGTCGGCGCAGCTCGATGTCTGGGGCGTGCCCAGTTTCGATCGCACGACATTGCGTTGTGGCGAAACCAGCATCTTCATTGCCGGCGATGCCAACAACGATGTGCCGCTGCTGCACGAGGCCGCGGACGAAGGCCGCATCGCAGGCGAGAATGCAGCGACCTATCCCGTCGTTCGTGCGGGGTTGCGCCGCGCGGGGTTGGGGGTCATGTTCACGGACCCGCAGATCGCCGTGATCGGTGGCGGATACGCGGCAGTGCGCGACCTGCCGCACGTCACGGGACAGGTGTCCTTCGAGGACCAGGGCCGCTCGCGCGTCATGCTACGCAACAAGGGGTTGCTGCATGTGTATGCCGCCACCGGGAGCGGCCGCTTCCTCGGCGCCGAGATGATCGGCCCCGATGCGGAGCACATCGGCCACCTGTTGGCGTGGGCGTTGCAGTTGGATCTCACCGTCGCGCAGATGCTTGAGTTGCCGTTCTATCACCCGGTGGTGGAGGAGGGTCTCCGCACCGCGCTGCGCGACGCGCAGGCGAAGCTCGACGCGGCGGCGGTGGCGGCGCGCGTCGCGGCGTAGCGACAGGTTCTGTAGGCGAGGCTTCAGCCTCGCAGGGACGATGCGTGCGACGAACGCGCGAGGGTGGCGGCGTAACAATGGGTTCTGTAGGCGAGGCTTCAGCCTCGCAGGGACGATGTGCGCGATGAACCCGCGAGGCTGAAGCCTCGCCTACAGAGAACCATCGTCGAACCATCGCAGAACCGTCGGAGAACCGTCGGAGAACCGGCGAACAACCATCGGATAAACCGTCAGATAACCGTCAGAAAGCCGTCGGATAACAGTCTTGGTTCGACGACGCCCAGGCTCGAGTATCCTTCGCCCCCATGGCACTACTCACTTTGCAGGACGCCGAACTCGCGTTCGGGCTGCATCCGCTTCTCGATCGCGCGCAGCTCGCCGTACAGGAAGGCGAGCGCATCGGCCTCATCGGCCGCAACGGTACCGGCAAATCGTCGCTGCTGAAGGCGGTGGCTGGCGACATCGACCTGGACGACGGCCTTACGCAGCGCCGCGACGGCCTGCAGGTGGTGCTGGTCGAGCAGGAACCGACGTTGCCGGCGGCGTCGACGATGCGCGAGAGCCTGGTCCAGCGCGGCCACCTCGAACGGATGAGCGACGACCGCGAACGCTGGCGCATCGAAGCCCGGCTGGTCGAATACATGCATCGCTTCGGTCTCGACGAGGCGCAGGCGCCGGAGACAGCCTCGGGCGGGCAGGCCAAGCGCGCGGCGTTGGCCCTGGCGCTGGCGATGCAGCCCGACCTGCTGCTGCTCGACGAGCCGACCAATCACCTCGACCTCGATGGCATCACGCTGTTGGAGGACCTGCTCATCAAGGGCCCCACCGCCATCGTCATCACGCATGATCGTGCGTTCCTCGACCGCGTGGTGACGCGCATCATCGAGCTGGACCGCGGGCAGTTGCGTTCCTATCCGGGCAATTTCTCGACTTACCTGACGCGCAAATCGGACGAGCTGGCGGCCGAAGCGGTTTCCAACCGCAAGTTCGACAAATTCTGGGCGCAGGAAGAAGCGTGGATCCGGCAGGGTGTGCAGGCGCGGCGCACGCGCGACGAAGGCCGGGTGCGCCGGCTGGAGCGGCTGCGCAACGAGCGCGCCGAGCGGCGCGACCGCATCGGCAACGTCAAGCTGGGCCTCGATGCCGGTGATCGCTCCGGCAAACTGGTGGCCGAACTGGAGAACGTCAGCATCCGCCGCGGCGACCG
>JBBQEY010000078.1:0-12794 GCA_038321425.1 Burkholderiales bacterium
ACGGCGCCGGGCACGATGGCGCCGGCCACCCGCAGCCATTCCACCTCGGAGCGATTGCGCTCAACGGGCGCCTGCCAGTCGGCAGCGACCTTCAATTTGGGCAGCGCGCGCTTGACGCAAATGACGCCGGAGGGCAATTCCGCGCGGTAGATGTCCGAGGAGACACCGCCCGCCAGTGGACTCAATCGGGGTTGTATGTGTGCGCTTACTAGCTTCATTCGCCGCAGTGCATCTGACAGGGCGGAAACGGCCTCGAGGTCCACCGCGGGCGACGCGAGGTCAGGCACGGTCGTCATCGGTTAGGCTCCGCGATGGGTACGGTACTTGCATGCAAGATGCGTCCGAACATCTAAGCGACCCGCCCCAATGCCTTGATCGGCAGGTACAAGGCGGGGTCCGGACTCAAACTGGTTTCCACCGGGAGGCACGTCGTGATTCGATACGGCTTCAACATCAAGACCAAGCACGGCCAACGGGTGGACAACATCCAGATCATGGCGGCCTCGCAAACGGACGCCGAACGGCGGCTGCGGCAGATGTATCACTATTGCGAGATCGTCGATTGCAGCGAACAATCGGTGCCTCGGCGCGTGGACACGCTCGATGTCGAAGGCATCATCGGCCTCATCAGCGCAACGCCCGTGTCATACGAGAAAGCCGGCACTCACTAGCTCCTCGTGCAGCGCCGCATAGTCGCGGGCCCCGCGGCTGTCCGGCGCATGGCGGAAGATGTCCATGCCCACCGATGGGCTCTCCGCCAGCTTCACATTCTCGCGAATGCGCGTGACGCATACCTCGTCCGCTCGCAGCGTCTCCGTCATCCGTTCCAGCACCGCCCCGCTCATCCGCCGGCGCATGTCGTAGCGCGTCAGCAGGTAGCGCCGTGGCAGCCGCCGCTTGAACACCGGTTCGAGCGCGTTTAACGCCCGCTCCACTTGCGCCGCGCCCTGCAGCGACAGGAAATCGGCGGACACGGGGATCAACATCAGGTCGGCTGCGAATACGGCGTTGAGCGACAGCACGTTGAGAAGCGGGCAGCAATCGATCACCACCGGCCCGGGGGCGGCCCCCGGCCCATGCAGCGCATGGCGCAGCCGCGTGACCACATTGACGCCTTTGCCAAGCAGCGTGTCCAGCTTGTTCAGTTCAAGATGCGAGGGACACAGCACCACGCCGCTACGGGTAATCTCAGCGATTTCATCTAAAGGCCTTTGCCGGACGAAGAAGCTGTAGATCGTGTCGTCGGCCGACTTGGGCTGGACGCCGAAGACATGGGTGAGGTGGCCCTGCGGATCGAGGTCGATGCCCATCGGACGTTGCTTGCGTTGCGCAATGGACGCAAGCAGGTTCAGCGCAGTCGTGGTCTTGCCCACGCCGCCCTTCTGATTGAATACCGCGATGATCGACACGGGCGCAAGGATAGCGCAATGCCTGCCCCGCTATGATGCGCGTCTGCAACCGATCCCTTGAGGTGTCACGTCATGTCCCCGACCATCACTGCGTCCGCCGCGCCGTTGCTGCCGCTGCGCGACTTCTTCCGCAATGCCGAACAGGCCGGTCACCAGATTTCGCCGGATGGCCGCTTCCTGTCGTACACGGCGCCGTTCGAGCGGCGGATGAATGTGTTTGTGCGGCCGCTGGCCGGCGGCGAGGCCACCCGCGTCACGTCGGAAACCGCGCGCGACATCAGCGGGTACTTCTGGAAGGGCAACCGCATCGTCTACGTCAAGGACTTCGGCGGCGACGAGAACTTTCACGTAGTCGTGGCGGATCTCGACGGCAGCGCGTTGAAGGACCTGACCCCCGGCGAGCACGTGCGCGCCGAAATCGTCGACGATCTTGAAGACGACGACGATCACCTGATCCTGTCCCACAACCGCCGCGACCCGGAGGTCTTCGACGTGTACCGCGTCGATCTGCGTACCGGCGCGGAAACGCTGATCGCACAGAATCCCGGCAACATCACGAGCTGGGGCACGGATCACGACGGCAAGCTGCGCGTGGCCGGAAGCACCGATGGTGTCGACTCCACGATGCTATACCGCGCCTCGGAGGACGACGAGTTTGCGCCCATCCTCACCACCAATTTCAAGGAATCGGTGGCGCCGCTGTTCTTCACTTTCGACAACAAGCAGCTCTACGTCGCCTCCAACCGCGGGCGCGACAAGACGGCGCTCTTCGTGTTCGATCCCGCCGCCGCGCAGGAGGGCGAACTGCTGGTCGAAAGTCCGGAGGTTGACGTCGAGGGCCTCACGTATTCGCGCAAGCGGCGCGTGCTGACCACCGCACGCTGGGTCACCGCGAAGACTCAACGCAAGTTCCTCGATGTGCAGACGGAGGCGATGTTCCGCGATGTCGAGGCGAAGCTGCCCGGCTACGAGATCGAATTCACGTCCGCCGACAAGGCCGAGGACAAGTTCATCGTCGCCACGTTCAGCGACCGCACGCGCGGCAAGCGCTATCTCTATGACCGGCTGACGAAAGAGCTCACGTTCCTGGCCGACGTCACGCCGTGGCTGCGCGAGGAGGATCTGGCGCTGATGACGCCGGTGCAGTACACGTCTCGCGATGGGCTGACGATCCACGGCTACCTGACGCTGCCGAAGGGCGTGCCCGCGAAGAACCTGCCAGTGGTGATCAATCCGCATGGCGGCCCGTGGGCGCGCGACGTGTGGGGCTTCAACCCGGAGGTGCAGTTCCTGGCCAATCGCGGCTATGCAGTGTTGCAGATGAATTTCCGCGGCTCCGTCGGCTACGGGCGGAAGTTCTGGGAGGCATCGTTCCATCAATGGGGCCTGACGATGCAGGACGACATCACCGATGGTGTTCACTGGCTGGTGGGGCAGGGCATCGCCGACCCGAAGCGCGTGGCGATCTATGGCGGCAGCTATGGCGGCTACGCGACGCTGGCCGGGTTGGCGTATACACCGGATCTGTATGCCGCCGGTGTGGACTACGTCGGCGTCTCCAACCTGCTGACTTTCTTGAAGTCGATCCCGCCGTACTGGAAGCCGTTCCTCGACATGTTCGCTGAGATGGTAGGCGACATGACGCGGGATGAAGCGATGCTGCGTGCAGCGTCCCCCGTGTTTCATGCCGACCGTATCACCGCACCGCTGCTGATCGCGCAGGGCGCCAAGGATCCGCGCGTGGTCAAGGATGAGTCCGATCAGATGGTCGAGGCGATGCGCAAGCGGGGCGTGGACGTCGAATACATCGTCAAGGACAACGAGGGGCACGGGTTCCATAACGAGGAAAACCGCTTCGAGTTCTACGAGGCGATGGAGCGCTTCCTGGGGAAGCACCTCCAGCGATGATGCGTCGGTTACACCGACCCTGCGGCCGGTGCCTATGCCGCCGATCAGTTGAAGAAGAAGTAGATCACGACGAGTACGATTGCAGGTATTCCCAGTATCCAGCCAAGAGCGTATTTGCCCATGATGTTTCTCCCACGTGAAGTTGACGATGGGATTGTGAACATGTGTGGCAGCCAGATCACTAGGCGGATTTCGCGATCGAATGTAGGACAAACGCTAGCGGGGCGAAGGGCTACTTCTTCGCCGGCGCCATTACCATGCCGTCCTTCTTCATCCTGTCCGAGCAGCACTTGTCCATTTTCGCATCCTTCTTCAAGGGGTCGGACTTGGCCATGGCCAAGTGATCCTTGCATTGCTGCATGGTCATGGCGTAGATCAGATCATCCGCTTGCGGACCTGCGTCACCACCACCTCGGCGATGATCACCACGATCAGGATGGCGAAAAGGATCAGCGCGACGCGATCCCACTGAAAGAGGTTGAGCGCGGAATCGAGCGCCATGCCGATCCCGCCCGCGCCCACCAGGCCCAGGACGGCGGATTCGCGAACATTGATGTCCCAGCGAAACAACGCGATCGACCAGAATGCCGGTTTCACCTGTGGCCAGTAACCGTAATTCATCCGCGACCACCATGGCGCACCCGCCGCGGTCAGCGCCTCGATGGGGCCGGGCGCGGCTTCCTCCAGCGCTTCGCCGAAGAGCTTGCCGACGAAGCCGATCGAGCGGAACGCGATGGCCAGCGTGCCGGCCAGCGCACCGGGCCCGAAGATGCCGACAAACAACAGCGCCCACACCAGCGAGTTGACCGAGCGTGACGACACCAGGATCAGCTTGGCGAACAGGTTGACCGGGGTGAACGGGACCAGGTTGTGCGCGGCCAGCACGCCGACGGGCAACGCGAGCACCAGTGCCAGCAACGTGCCCATCGACGCGATGTTGATCGTCTCGATCAGCGCTTCGTGCACCGTCTCGGGGTAGTGCGACCAGTCCACCGGCCACATCCGCGAGAAGAGGTCGACCATCTGTTCCGGGGCATCGTAGAGAAACTCCGGGATCACCTCGATCGTGCGCAGCGACGCCACGATGGCGGCCACGATGACGAGGTAGACCATGAAACGCGTAAGCCGCTGGGCCCGCGCGAAGCGCGTCCAGCGGCGCGGCGCGACGGGTGGCGCCCCGATGGCGGCCGACTCCATCAGTCGTCCTCCAGCACGCGTTCGCGCGGGACCTTGCTGCGCTTGCGGAAGAGATCACCGACCGTCGCGTTGTCGATGAAGATCGCCCGCACCGCGGTGGCCAGCACCTCGCCCACCATGATCAGACCGATGATGGACAAGAGGATCGCGCAGACGAAGTCGTAGTCGAAGCGCTGGAATGCGGCGAACAGCGTGCCGCCGATGCCGCCGGCGCCGACGATGCCCACCATCGTGGAATTGCGCAGGTTCGAGTCGAGCTGATAGGTGCCAAAACCGATGAAGCGCGAGAACACCTGCGGCATCACGCCATACGCCAGCACCGAGGCAAAGGGCGCCCCGGTGGCGCGCACGGCCTCCACCTGCTTCAACGAGATCTCCTCGATGGCTTCGGTGAAGAGCTTGCCGATGAAGCCGACGGAGGCCACGGTCAACGCCAGTACGCCGGCCAGTGCGCCGAAGCCCACCGCCTTGACGAACAGGATGGCCACGATCACCGGATGGAACGAGCGTGCCATCACGATGATCGCGCGGGCCGGCCACGACACCCACGGCGGCATCAGGTTGCGTGCGGCAGCGAGCCCGATGGGCAGCGCCAGCGTGATGCCCAGCGTCGTGGACAACACGGCAATCTCGAGGCTTTCGAGCAGGCCCTTGATCAGCAAGTCCTCGCGGGAAAAATTCGGCGGAAACAGCCGGCTGAAGAACTTGGCGGCGTTCGCCAATCCGATCTGCAGCCGTTCCCACGAGATATCCATCTGCGCGCACGCGTAGACGACATACACCGCAAGGGCCACCCACGCCACGCGCGGCCAGATGCTGCGCGGAAACGGATCGGGCAGCGGGCCGGCAGCGGGCGCGGCAGTGTTCATCGCGACGACGTCCGTGGGGCCGTCATTGCAGCCACCTCATTGCAGCCAATTCTCGCCGCCGTAGATCTGTTTCAGGATGGCATCGGTCAGATACACCGGCGCGCCATCGAAGATCACGCGTCCGCCAGACATGCCGACGACGCGGTCGGCGAAGCGCTTGGCCAGTTCCACATCGTGCATGTTGATGAGTACGGGAATTTCGCGCGCGCGGCCCACGCCGGCCAGCAACTCCATGATCTCGACCGACGTCTTCGGGTCGAGCGAGGACGTGGGTTCATCCGCAAGCAGCAGCTTAGGCTCCTGCATCACCGCACGCGCGATCCCCACGCGCTGGCGCTGGCCGCCGGACAGCGCATCTGCGCGTCGATGCGCAAATCCCGCAAGGCCTACGATGTCCAGCAATTCGTAGGCCTTGCGGATGTCGGTCTCGGGAAACTTGCGCCGCCATGCGCGCCACGGCGAAACGTAACCAAGACGCCCCGATAACAGGTTCTCCATCACCGTCAGGCGCTCGACCAGGTTGAATTCCTGGAACACCATGCCGATGTGCCGCCGCGCTTGGCGCAGCGGCGTCCCGGATAGCCTGGCCAAGTCCGCGCCTTCGAACAGGATCTCGCCTTCCGTCGGCTCCACCAGCCGGTTGATGCAGCGGATCAGCGTGCTCTTGCCGGTGCCGGAGGGCCCGATGATCGACGTGATGCCGCGCGCTGCAATTTCGAGGTTGATGTCGATGAGAACCGGCTTCCCGACCACATACGACTTCGACAGGTGGCGTAATTCGAGCATCAGCCCTTCTTGGCCTTGGCGGCGGCTTCAGCTTCGCGCTTGGTTTCCTTCTCGTACGTGCTCTTGTCGAAGGCCTGGCCCGAACCCTTGGCCACCGCACGCACGGCTTCCCATGACGTCTGGTAGTTGATGGGGAAGAAGCGGTCCGCCCCGCCGAAGGCCTTGACCATTTCCGGCGTGAACCGGTAGTCGTAGAAGCAGGTCAGCATCTTGTCGACGAGCTTCGGGTCGAGGTCGTGCGCGTAGGCGAAGGACGATGTCGGAAACTTCTGGCTGCGATAGATCACGCGGAAGTCGGCTTCCTTCACCTGGCCGCGCTCGGCCATGCGCTTGAACACGTCGGACGCCACCGCCGCGGCGTCGTAGTCACCCGAGTTGACGCCCAGCACCGACTGGTCGTGCTTGCCCGAGAAGACCGGCTTGTAGTCTTTGTCGGGTGTGAGGCCCTGCCCGGGGAACAACGCAAGTGGCGCCAAGTGGCCGGAGTTGGACGACGGCGACGTATGCGCGAGCTTCTTGCCCTTCAGGTCGGCAAGCTTCTGGTACGGCGAGTTGGCCTTGACGATGACGATCAGGTTGTAGCCCTGGAATTCCTTCGCGTCGCCCTTGACCGCGAAGGGCACGGCACCGGCCAGGTTCACCGCAAACGCGGTAGGGCCGGTGGAGAAGCCGCCGACATGGAGGCGACCCGAACGCATGGCCTCGATTTCCGCGGCGTTGTTCTGGACCTGGTAGAACACGACCTTCTTGTTGAGGCAGACCGACAGGTGCGTCGTGAAAGGCTTGAAGATGTTCTCGTAGACGGCCGGGTCTTCCACCGGTGTATAGGTGAACACGATAGTCGACGGGTTCTTCCACTTCTTGGCATCGGTGGGCGCATCGGCCACCATGTCCTTGTTGGCGTCGCAGTACATCGCGTCGAGTTCGCCGCGATTGGTGCAGCCATCGGCGGCAAGCACCGGGAACGATGCCGCGGCAGCAAGGGCCGCGGCACACAACGCGATACGCAACTGCATCAGCATGGTCTTCTCCATCGTGGTTACGCGCGAACGCGTGATTTTGCCTTGGCTTCGGCCGCCGCTTGGCGTTCGTCGCCGGCTAGTTTGAACGGGGTACCCAGGCTTCGGCCATTTGGCGCACCGGCAGCAGTGCTGGCAGCGCATGAAAAACAAATGCGTAGCATGGGGCGATCCTCCATTCGATCGCGCGCCGCCGGGCACGGAACCCGAAGCGCGCCGTTGTCATCAAACTGTAACATTTCTGCGGCGCGGGCACTCGGGGAAGTCGGTGACGTTGCGTTGCTCACCTGGCGGCCCCAGCCCAGCGACGACGCACTGCTGTGGCGCGGGCGCGAGATCGAACTCCGCTATCGTTTGGGTTGGTTCGGAACTACGTCGCAGGAGTATCCGCCTTTGCCTCAACGATCTGCCGCTTCGGCGCGTACCCAAGAAATTCGCTGATTGGTTGGAGCTCCTCGATGCGTTCGCAGACAGCGTTGATCGCCATGACAATCGGAATGCCCAGCAGCAGGCCCCAGATTCCCCACAGCCAGCCCCATACGAGCAGGGCAACGAACACGGTGACCGCATTGAGCCGACCCACCCTTTGCGTTAACCAGGGCACGAGCAGCAGTCCAATCACCCCAACGATTGCGAGACCGCTGCCGACGACCAGAACCACTGGCTGCAAGGTGTCGAACTGCGCGTACGCGACGAAGCCGACAACGACGAGGAAAACTGTGGGTCCCGCGTAGGGAATCAAATGCAGCACGCCGCCCACGACTCCCCAGAACGGCGCGTTATCGAGTCCGATCCATGCAAACGCCAACCATGTCACGACGCCGAGGAGCGCGCTGGTCACGAATTGGACGAGGAGATATCGCTGTATTTGAGAGTTGATTTCCTCGAGAATCTGCAAGGTGATTTTCTTCTTCGACAGCGTATCGCCGCTGATGCGCACCAGCGTGCGTCGGAAGCTGTCACCGGCGATGAGCAGGAAGTACACCAGCGCCACGACAACGACCAACTGGCCAAGCCCCGCAACGGCGTTCGCCGTTCCGACCACTACGTAGTCCTGCACGTTGAACCTGGGTGAACTGGCCGCCGCCCGGGCGGCGTTTGCCGCCGCGGTCACTGGAGTGTTCGATGTTGTCGCCGCCGCGTGCGCGGCTTTCTCGATTTCACTTGCAGCCATTTGGATCTTCTCGACCGCCCCCGGTGGTTTGAGCGCATTGCGCCGCAGAGCCTGGCTGAACTTCTCGGTGGCGCGAGGCACGATGTCCAGGATTTGAATCGCCTGCGGTTGAAGGGACTCGAGGCCGAAACCGGCGCCAATAAGAATCGCGATAAGTGTCAGCGCCGCCCCTATGGCTTTAGGCAGCCTGGCTCGTTCTTTCAGAAAGTCGACGACGGGCGTCAGCGTGTAACTCGCCAGCACTGCGATGGCGATGGGAATGAAAACCCCCCGGGCCCAATACAGAAGTCCGATTATGGCGATGAGGGCCAGCACGGCAAGCGACGTGCTGCGAATGTTGATCGTCGTCTGGAGCACCGTTGACGGATGCTCCGACGGCGGCTCAACCTCAGGTTGAAGCGGCACGCGATCTTCTGACATCTGTTTCCCTGTGCGTCGCGCAACCTGACTGTAATCTGAGAGCCAATCAACCCGGGCGCCGACATCCGCGATCTAGATCGGCGAACACATGGCCACGGCATCCGGCCCGTACCCTTCGGCGATGTACCCCCGACCCAGCATCTCGTTCTTGACTGCTCGACTTGTCGTGTAACGGTGATTGGAGTCGAAACGATTGTTCCATAGCCGGTAGACGGGCACGGTGCCGAACGCGCACACGCCTGTCGAAGTGTTGGGGAGCTCCACGTAGAACGCGGACGGAGTTTCCTCGACGTATCCACTGTAATTAGGGTCGAATCCGATGCGGTTGGCGATCGTCGCGCACTCTGCAGGTGACGCGGAAAAGAAATGCGAATCGCCGTGCTGTGGAGGAATATAGTAGCGGCAGACGGGATTCAGAAACGGTGCGGGGCTGGAATACACGAAAAAGCTGAGGCCGGTCCTGAACCAGCCGGTGATCCGACCGGAATCGAGCGCATCGATGTCCGGCTGCAGGTTGCTGATGAAGTAATGGTCGAGCGACGGATTGTAAAATTCGACCGCGGTCACCGCGAGCGCCGGCACCGTGGCCACCGCGCCGGCGAAGTTTCGCGCCTGGTTCACCGCGACGTACTGCCCCGAGGTCAGCGGCGTGTAGAGGGCCTGGGTGCCGTCCGTCGGAAGCGGTGCATAGGTAACGTTATCGACGCCGGCAAAATTGATGTTTCCGCCGTCCGTCGGCAGGAACTGGTTGGGTAGCACGTAATCCGGGAACACCGCGCTGAACCCTCCGACGCCCGCGTTGGCCGCGTCCAGGTAACCCTGCGTGGCGACCAGCACATAGCGATTGGCGGTTGCGGCACTCGGCAGATTGCTTGGGAACGCGACCGTCTTGGAACGTCCCGCGTGCGTCGCCGTCAGCGTCTGTCCCGCCCACAGATTCTGGCCATTCAGTCCGCTCGATTCCTGCAGCAGCACGAACTGGATGGTGCCGTCGGCGTTCGAGTAGACCTCCTCGATGCTGAACGTGTGGAACGTTGCCAGTGCTACGCTGGCCGTCGACGCAAGCCATAGCATGAAGATCAGGGAAATTAGGCGTTTCATGGGGCGTTCCTTGGACGTTGGATCGTTGGCATTGAGGCCATGGTCGCGTCGTCATCGACCTGCGCGCGAAGTCCCGCAGACGAGACGATCGCTCGGGTCGACGACGACCCGCATCGCCAGATGGGCCCAAAATACCAACTCCGAACGACCGTGAATGTAGGACCGCACCGTGCCTTCAGGTGGGCGGGCGTCGCATTCGATGGCGCCACCACAGGCGAGCAGACTTGAGCTCGGTTGGCGGAAGCCGCCCCGCCGCGCCTTGGCGGCACTGGGGACGATCGGTATGCAATCAGCCGTTTACGTGAACTTGCGCTTTTCGCACTAGGCCCATTGCCCGACTCAGCGTGTTTAGACTCGCGCCATGGCCTCTGCTCTCGATTGATTTAACGCTCATTTGCGCACGCGATGAAGCATGTTTGTAACGCACTGTAACGCAGCGGGCGGATGTTACCCGGCGATGCAAAATGGCCCGCACGTGCAACACGGCAATTACATGGCTGATCTTGAATGTCCATGGACGCACGCTTCATCGGAGCGAGCGCGAACTGTTCAACAAGTCCGGAGCGCGAAAATGAAAACATCCCCGTCACTCAGAAACATGTTCTTGGGCAGGCTGCTTGCTGTGGCGCTGGCGATGCCCGGCCTCGCCATCCTTGTCTCAAACAAGTCCTTCGCCGCCGACCCGGTTACCAATGCCATGCAAGCGGCCTATGGCCCCTACCGCGCGGCACTCTTCAAGACCAACCAGAACTCGCAGCCCGAGTCTCAGGCCGCCATCGAGCAGGCGCGCCAGAGTTGGAGTGTCGTGGCCACGAAATTCGGCTCAGCGCCGCCTGCGCCTTACGACCAAGACAAAGCTTTCGCCGCCTCGCTGGCTGAAGTCAGCAAGATCTACGACAAGGCCGCTGGCCAGATTGGCAAGAACCAGCTCAGCGATGCGCATGAAACGCTGGAGCATGCCCGCGACATCATGGCCGAGATCCGTCGTCGCAACAACGTGATCGTCTACAGCGACCACATGAACGCCTATCACGCCCAGATGGAGCAGGTGTTGACGGACGGGCCGAAAACGCTTGCCGGTTCCAACGGCATGCTGGAGCTGACGGCCCAAACCGGCGTGCTGGAGTTTCTGGCGGCCCGACTGGCAGGCGAGGCGCCCGCCGCACTGCGTGAGCAGGATGAATTCAGGACGATGTTCGCCGCCGTGCAGAAGTCGGTGGCAGATCTCAAGGCGGCCCTATTTGCGCGTGACGAGGCCAAGGTCAAAGACGCTCTCGCCAAGCTGAAGGTGCCGTACTCGAAGATGTTCATTAAATTCGGCTGACCGGCAAGCCACACGCCAGCCGTCACCGGTCTGCGCGCACCTCCGCGCCAGTGCCCGCAGGCGAGGCAATCGCGCGACTCGGCGACGAGCCGCATCGCGGACCCCTCGCGCCTGACGCCGCAGGTCAGGCCGGCGACTCAGGCTTCGCTAGCGCAATCCAAAAAACGACAGCACAGCAATGATGATCACGATGGCGCCGATAATGTAGACGATGCGGTTCACTAGCGTCTCCTTGTAGTGGGTATCAGGGACTTGCATCCCGGCCAGGCGAACGGGATCAGCGGATGATCATACCGCCGATTCGCGGGGAGGGTCGCTAAGCCACTGCGACGACTGGAATCGCGGCCGGGCTGCGCGCGCGCCATGGGGGCAGGCGACGCGCAGCGAATGAGCGCATCCGGCGCGAGTTCGGCGTGGGCGACGAACACGCCACGTCCGGCGTCCATCACACGCCCCCGAAGCCGCGCATCGAAGCCAGCGCCGCACGGTATCATCACAGCCTTTCCTGCAGTCACTTGATCCCGTGACCTCTCCGCTCAACGTTGTCGTTCTCGCCGCCGGCCAGGGCACCCGGATGCGCTCGGCGCTGCCGAAGGTCCTGCATCCATTGGCCGGCCGGCCATTGGTCGCGCATCTGCTCGATACGGCGCGGGCGCTTTCACCGCGCGCGCTGGTCGTGGTCGTCGGGTCCGGCGCGGAGGCGGTGCGAACCGCACTGGCGGCGCCGGACATCGCTTTCGTGCTGCAGGATCCGCCACGCGGCACTGGCGACGCCACGCGCGTGGCGCTGGACGCTTTGCCCACCGACGGCATCACCCTCGTCACTATCGGCGACCTGCCGCTCGTCCCCCGCACGGCGCTGGCCGCGCTGGTGGAGGCAGCCGAAAAGGGGCAACTGGCGGTGCTGACCGCGCATGTCCCGGATCCCGCAGGCCTCGGGCGTATCGTGCGCGATGCGTCGGGACGCGTTCGCGCGATCGTGGAGGACCGCGACCTCACGCCCGCGCAGCGCAAGCTGGACGAGATCAATACCGGCGTGATGGCCGCGCCCACCGCGCTGATGCGCCGCTGGGTCACCGCGCTCAAGCCCGGCAATGCGCAGAACGAGTTCTACCTGACCGATATTGTCGCCGCCGCTGTGGCCGACGGCATCCCCGTGGCCGCGCATGCCGCCGCCGACGAGCGCGACGTACGCGGCATCAACGACCAGATGCAGCTCGCGGCCATGGAGCGCATTGTGCAGGGGCGCTATGCGCAGGCGCTGATGCAAAGCGGCGTGGCGCTGGCCGACCCGGCGCGCATCGACATCCGCGGCACGCTCACCTGCGGCCGCGACGTGCGCATCGATGTCGGCTGCGTGTTCGAGGGCATTGTGCAACTGGGCGACGGTGTGACCATCGGACCCTATTGCGTGTTGCGCCATGTCGCGGTGGCCGGCGGCGCCACGCTGGCGGCGTTCTCGCATCTCGATGGCGCCACCGTCGGCGCCAATGCGCGCATCGGGCCGTTTGCGCGGCTGCGTCCTGGTGCCGCGTTGGGCGAGGATGTCCACATCGGCAACTTCGTCGAGGTGAAGGCCAGCACGAT
>JBBQEY010000079.1:0-12716 GCA_038321425.1 Burkholderiales bacterium
GTGGTACGCGAAGCAACAGGAGGCCGTGCGCGCCAAGGATCGCCATACCGCCGACGTGGCGGCGCTGCAGCTGGCCTTCGAGGCTGTCCAGGCGGAGCTGCGCACTGCCGAAGCCCGCCGCGAAGGCCTTCGCGCCGAGCACTACACGGCCGGCGACGCACTGCATGAGAAGCAGGGTGCGTTCTACGCGTCCAACGCCGAAGTCACGCGCCTCGAACAACAACTGGGCTTTGCCCGCGAATCCGAGTCCCGGATCGCGCTGCAGGTCGTGCAGCTGACCGAAGCACTGGGCGCGCTCACCAGCGAGGACGCGACACTGGCCACCGACCGCGCCACCGCGCAAACGCAGCTTGAAGGCGCGACGACGCAACGCGAAGCAGCAAAGGTCGAGGAGCATGCGGCCATCGATGCGGTGAAGCCCCTCGAAGCCAAGGTGGCCGCTGTGGCGGCGGCGCTGGCCGAGTTGCAGCAGGGCATCGCGCTGATCGAACAGGGCGTGCGCGTGGTGGAGACCCGCCGCGACGGCGCCACGGCGTCGCTCCTGCGCCTGCAGCAGCGACGCGAGCGCCTGGCCAAGGAACTGGCCGGCATGCCGGTGCCGGCGATCGACCCGGTGGCGGAACTGAACGAGCAACTGGCGCAGGAAAACCAGGATCTCGCGGGCAAGCAGCACGCGTTGGCCGCGTTGCAACAGTCGGTCGAGACATTGCAGGTGGCGCAACGCGCCAGTGCGGATGCCTGGGATCGCGACAGCCGGCGGCTGGGCGACCTCGACGCCCGTGCGCAAGCCTTGTCGGCGTTGCAGGACAAGATCGGGCATGGCCAGGACATCGATGGCTGGCTGTCCACGCACGGACTCGCCAAGGCGCGCCGGTTGTGGCAGGTCCTCGACGTGGACACGGGCTGGGAAGACGCGCTGGAAGCGGTGCTGCGCGAACGCCTCAATGCGATCGAGCTGGCGCAGCTCGACGCTGCATCGTCGTGGGTGGGCACGGCAGCGCCGCCGCGGCGCGTGGCCGCCTACGCGAGAGCCTCGGCGCGCCATGCGCCGCTTGCCGCGACCGACATGCTGCTGGCCAAGGTGCATTGCAAGAGCGACGCGGTCGGCCGCGTGGTCGCCGACGGCTTGCACGGCGTGCGCTGCATGCCCGATCTCGACCAGGCATTGGCCGGGCGCGACGCGCTCGCCGCCGGCGAATCCTATGTCACGCCCGGCGGCCACCTCGTCTCGGCACAGAGCATCACGTTCTTCGCGCCGGACGGCGACCTGCATGGCGTGCTGGCGCGGCAACGCGACCTGTCCGAATTGACGGAGGCCTTAGTCGGCGCGCGCGAAGCCGCTGCCGCCGCTGGCACAGCGCGCGACGCCGTCGAAATCGAGCTGCGCGAAGCCCAGCAGACCTACCACGCCGAAGGCCTGGCAGTGGGGTCGCAGCAGCGCCGCGTGCATGACCTGGAGCTTGAACTGCTGCAATTGCAGCAGGCGGTGGCCGCTGCACAGACGCGGCGCGAGCAGATCGCCGCCGAGACCGCCGAAGTGGTGGCCCTCGAGGCCCAGGAGGGGGCGGGCCGCGACGGCATGACGACCGAGATCGCCAACCTGCAATCGAAGCTGCACGACGAATTCGCGCGCCGCGATGTCGAGCGTACGGGGCGCAACGAAGCCGAGGTCGCGTTGGCGCGAGGCCGCGAGCGTGTTCGCGTCGCTGAGCGCGCGGCACAGGAAGCTGGCTTTGCCGAGCGCAGTGCCCACGAGCGCATTGCCGAACTCGAGCGTCGCCGCGCGCAGCTGGTCGAGCAGGACCGAGCGCACCGGGGGCAATTGACCCAACTCACCTCCGAGCGCGCGGCCATCGATTGGACGCCGGTCGAAGCTTCATTGCAGCAACAGTTGGGCCAGCGAGGCGTGGCGGAACAGGCACTGGCCGCCGCGCGCGACCACCAGGAAGCGCTGGCGGTGGCATTGCGCGCTGCCGATGAAGTCCGCATGGCCGCCGAACAGAAGGTCGAACCTGCGCGCGCCAAGATCCTCGAGATGCAACTGAAGGAGCAGGCCGCCGACCTCGCGTGCATCCAGTTCACCGAGCAACTGTCGGAAGCGGAGGCCGACGTCGCGGCGCTGCCCGAAGCGCTGAAGGTCTGGGGCGCCGCGCGCACGTTGCCGGCCGAGATTGAACGCCTTGCCAGCGCCATTGCCGGACTGGGCGCGGTCAACCTGGCGGCGCTCGACGAGCTCACCGATTCCCGCACCCGTAAGGATTACCTCGACGCGCAGGCCGCCGACCTCGCGGAGGCGATGGCCACGCTCGAAACCGCCATCCGCCAGATCGACCGCGAATCGCGCGACATGCTGCAGCAGACTTTCGACACGGTGAACGCCAACTTTTCGCGCCTGTTCCCCACGCTCTTCGGTGGCGGCCAGGCCCGGCTGGTGCTGACCGGCGAGGAAATCCTCGACGCCGGCGTGCAGGTGGTGGCGCAGCCGCCCGGCAAGCGCAATACGTCGATCCACCTGCTGTCGGGCGGGGAGAAAGCCCTCACCGCCATTTCCCTCGTGTTTGCGCTGTTCGAACTGAATCCAGCGCCATTCTGCCTGCTGGACGAAGTGGACGCGCCCTTGGACGACCCCAACACCGAGCGTTTCTGCAATATGGTGAAGGAGATGGCGCGCGAGACCCAGTTTCTCTTCATCTCGCACAACAAGATCACGATGGAGATGGCCAGCCAACTGGTGGGCATCACGATGCCGGAACCAGGCACGTCGCGCGTCGTGGCCGTGGACATCGCCGAGGCGCTGTCGCTGGCCGAGACCGCGGCCTGAAAGCCGGGCCGGCCATCGTGTTCATGGGCGCCGTCCACGGTCGCGCTATACTTCTCGTCCATCCATGGTCAATCCCTCTCCACAGGCGACCTGAATGGCGATGAGTCCGCTGCAACTGGGCCTGATCGTCGCCGGCATCGCTCTGGTCGTCGGCGTCATCATCTACAACTGGTGGCAGGAGCGCCGCGTGCGCAAGGGCATCGATTCGGCCTTCCGGCGGGCCGATACCGCCATCCCCGCTGTCGACGATGAGCCCGTGACCCGCGTCGAACCGACGTTGCGTGGCGCCGAAGGCGATGACGACGGACCGCGTGATTTCGCAACGTCCTCGACCGCGAGCGCCCCTGCCGGCGCGGTCCCCGCGTATCGCCCGCCCGAGCCCGCTCCGGATGAGAACGATTGGCGGCCGCCGATGGACATCGTGGCGCGCGGTCCGGTCGAGTCCGCGACGTACGCTGCGCCGGCTGCGGCCGCGCCGATGGGTGCCGGTGGCGGCGCGATCCGCCAGCCCGATCCCGACATCGAATGCATCGTGACGTTGCAGCCGGCGCGACCGGTGGGTGTGGGTGCGCTGGCCGCCGGCCTGCATGCGCGGATGGGCAAGCGCTTGCGCTGGTTCGGCCGCGCAATGGCCGATGGTCCGTGGCAGGCCCTCGCGTCCGATACGCGAGGCGAGTTCGTGGAACTTGCTGCCTGCCTGCTGCTCGCCGATCGCAATGGCGCTGCCAGCCGGCCGCAGCTCGACACCTTCGTGCGCGTGCTGGGGGAACTGGCGCCGCTGCTGCCCGCCGCAATGTCGGTGCCGGACGTGGGCGCGGAAACGGACCGCGCGGAAACACTGGACCGCCTGTGCGCTGACGTCGACGTGCAGATCGGCCTCACGGTGCTGAAGGGCGACGCCAACGGCATCCCGGGCACCAAGCTTCGCGGCGTGGCCGAGGCCGCCGGCTTCCGCCTGGCCAGCGGCGGGCGCTTCGAATGGGTCGATGCCGATACGGGGCACGTCCTCTATACGCTGCAGAACGTCCGCAATGAACCTTTCACCGTCGATACACTGCGGACATCCGCCACCAATGGCGTTGTGCTGGTGCTGGATGTACCGCGGGTCCCGGATCCGCCGCGCGCGTTCGACCAGATGAAACTCGCGGCCAAGCGCATGGCCCACACGCTGGCGGCCGAACTCGTCGACGACAACCGGCGACCACTTGATGACGCGGCCCTTGCCGCGATTCGCAAGCAGGTCGAGGCCGCGGGCGAAGCCCTCGTCGAATCAGGCATTCAGCCGGGAAGTCCGCGCGCCCTGGCGTTGTTCGGGGCCTGATGGGCAGGCGGTTTGAACTCCCCCCGAAAGGCGCTGCGCGCCTCTCCCCCCAGGGGGCCATCGCCTTGGGGCGGCCCGGCGGCGATGGCGGGCGGTGATGCCGTCCCCGCGGCTGCCGTGGCGCGGATGCGGTCGCTGCGCGACGAACTTGCCGAGCACAATCGCCGCTATTACGAGCTGGACAATCCGGTGCAGAGCGATGCTGCGTACGACGCGCTGTTCCGCGAACTGCAGGCGCTCGAAGCGCAGTATCCCGCGCTGCAGACCTCCGAGTCGCCGACGCAGGCCGTCGGTGGCGCGCGGGCCGCGGCCTTTGCCCCCGTCGTGCACCGCGTGCCGATGCTTTCGATCCGCACCGAGACCGATACTACGGCGGCCGGTTCCGTCGATTTCGACGCGCGGATCCGCCGTGACCTGAAGCTCCCCGACGACGCGCCGCCAGTGGCTTATATGGCGGAACTCAAGTTCGATGGCCTGGCCATCAGCCTGCGCTACGAGCATGGCGCTCTCACCGTGGCCGCCACGCGCGGCGATGGCGCGACGGGCGAGGATGTCACTGCCAACATCCGGACGATCGCTGCGATCCCCGCGAAGCTGCGCGGCAAGGCGCCGCCGATGCTCGAAGTGCGCGGCGAGGTCTACATGACGCGCGCGGACTTCGCGCGCCTCAACGAGCGGCAGGCGGCGAGCGGCGGCAAGCTCTTCGTCAACCCCCGTAATTCGGCCGCGGGCGCTGTGCGCCAACTCGATCCCGCGATTACCGCCGAGCGCCCGCTGGCGTTCTTCGCCTACGGTATCGGCGACCACGATGGCTTCAAGCTGCCCGCCTCGCACAGTGTGTTGCTCGATGCGCTGGCGGCGTACGGCCTGCCCGTCAATTCCGACCGCCGCGCGGCGCAAGGCGCCGCGGAGCTGGCAAGTTTCTATGCCGACGTGGCTGCGCGCCGCCACGAACTTCCATTCGAGATCGATGGCGTCGTCTACAAGGTCGACAGCCTCGATTTGCAGCGCGCACTCGGCTTCCGCACGCGCGAGCCGCGCTGGGCGGTCGCGCACAAGTTTCTGCCAGAGGAGATGTCGACCAAGCTCCTCGCCGTCGACGTGCAGGTGGGCCGCACCGGCGCGATCACGCCCGTGGCGCGGCTCGAGCCCGTTTTTGTCGGCGGCACCACCGTCACCAACGTGACGCTGCACAACGAAGACGAGATCCGCCGGCGCGACCTGCGCATCGGCGACACCGTAATCGTCCGGCGCGCGGGGGATGTGATTCCGCAGATCGTGCGCGCGATCGAAACCCTGCGTCCACGCGGTGCCCGGGAATTCACGATGCCCACGCGTTGTCCCGAGTGCGGGTCGGCCATCGTCCGGCTGCCCGACGAGGTGATTGCGCGCTGCACCGGGGGCCTCGTATGTCCGGCGCAGCGCAAACAGGCGCTGCTGCATTTCGCAGGCCGCCGGGCCATGGACATCGAGGGCCTCGGCGACAAGCTGGTGGACCAACTGGTGGACGCCGGCATCGTGCACTCGCCGGCGGGGCTCTACAAGATGGGACTCGCCCGGCTGGCCGCCCTGGAACGGATGGCCGACAGGAGTGCCGCCAATATCGTGGCCGCCATCCACAAGAGCCGCGACACCACGCTGGCGCGGTTCATCTTCGCGCTGGGCATCCGCCACGTCGGCGAAGCCTCTGCCCGCGATCTCGCGGCGCACTTTGGCGCGCTCGACGCGCTGCTGGCCGCCAGCGAGGCCGATCTGCTTCAAGTCAACGATGTCGGCCCCGTGCTGGCCGCGTCGATCGCCCGGTTCTTCGCCGAGCCCCACAATATCGAAGGCATCGAGCAATTGCGCGCGGCCGGCGTGCGCTGGCCCGAGGGTCCGCCCCAGCGCGCGCCTGTGGGCGGCTTGGCCGGACTCACGTTCGTGCTCACCGGCACGCTGCCCACGCTGTCGCGCGACGACGCCAAAGCATTGATCGAGGCGGAAGGGGGTAAGGTGGCGGGCAGCGTGTCGAAGAAGACCAGCTATGTCGTGGCCGGTGCCGACGCCGGCACCAAGCTCGCGAAGGCCGCAAGCCTGCAGGTGGCCATTGTTGACGAGGCCGGATTTCAGCAACTATTGGCGCAAGCGCGCGCCGGATCGAAAGCACAATGAAACCCATCACCAAGGCCGTATTCCCCGTCGCCGGTCTCGGCAGCCGCTTCCTTCCCGTGACCAAGGCCAGCCCGAAAGAGATGTTGCCCATCGTCGACAAGCCGCTGATCCAGTATGCGGTGGAAGAGGCGGCCGCCGCCGGCATCACGGATATGATCTTCATTACCGGCCGCAACAAGCGGGCGATAGAGGATCACTTCGACAAGGCCTACGAACTCGAAACCGAACTGGCGCTGCGCAACAAGTCCGCGCTGATCGAGGCCGTGCAGGCAGCCACCCCGCGGGGCATCAACTGCATCTACATCCGGCAGTCGGAGGCATTGGGACTCGGGCATGCAGTGCTGTGCGCCGCGCCAGTGGTCGGCGACGATCCGTTCGCCGTCATCCTGGCCGACGACCTCATCGACGCCGACGTGCCGGTGATGAAGCAGATGGTGGATGTCGCGGCGCGCGAGAACTCATCGACGATCGGCGTGATGGAGGTCCCGCCCGAGGACATCGGCAGCTGGGGCATCGTGGAGACTTCCGCCGCAACGACGACCACCTCGCGCGTGGCGGCGATCACCCGCATGGTGGAAAAGCCGAAGCCAGGCACGACACCGTCCAATCTAGCCGTGGTCGGCCGCTACGTGCTGTCGGCCCGGATCTTCCATCACCTGCGCACGATCGCCCCGGGCGCGGGTGGCGAGATCCAGCTCACCGACGGCATCCAGAGCCTGCTGAAGGAGCAACGCGTCGTCGCCTACCGCTTCGAAGGCCGCCGCTACGATTGCGGCCGCAAGCAGGGCTACCTCGAAGCCACAGTCGATTTCGGGTTGAAGCATCCGGAGACCGGCGCCGCCTTCGCCAGGTTCCTGGAGCAACGCTTTGGACCTCACTTGCCGTGACCCTCAACGAACTCAAGTACCTGGTGGCGGTGGCGCAGGAGCGAAACTTCGGCCGCGCCGCGCAGAAGTGTTTCGTCAGCCAGCCGGCGCTGTCGGTGGCGGTGCAGAAGCTGGAGGAGGAACTCGGCACCCAGGTCTTCGAGCGCGGCAAGAACGAGGTGACGATCACGCCGGTGGGCGGGCGCATCGTCGAGCAGGCGCAACGGGTGCTGGAGGAGGCAGCGCGCGTGCGGGAAATCGCGCAGGCCGGCAGCAACCAGCTGGTCGGCACGTTGCGTCTGGGCGTCATCTACACCGTGGCCCCGTACCTGCTGCCGGATCTGATTCCCGCCTTGCACGACAACGCGCCGCAGATGCCGCTCGACATCGAGGAAAATCTCACCGAGAACCTCGAGCAGGCGCTGAAATCCGGCCGCATCGATGCCGCCATCGTCGCGCTGCCCTTTGCCCCGCCCGGCGTGATCACCCAATTCCTGTACGAGGAGCCGTTCCAGGTCGTCGTGCCCTCCACGCACAAGTGGGCGAAGCGGAAATCCGTCAGTCCCGACGAGCTCGCGGGCGAACACACGATCCTGCTCAACGTCGGACATTGCTTCCGCGATCAGGTGCTGGAATCGTGTCCGGAATTGAATCGTGCAGACGCGCACGTGCCGCGCACCAGTTCGCTCGAAACCGTACGCAACATGGTGGCGTCGGGGCTCGGCATATCGGTGCTTCCGCGCGACGCCTTGACGCCGCGCTATCACAGCCGCATGGTGGTGCCGGTGCCATTTACCAAGCCCGTACCCACGCGGCGTGTGGCGCTGGCGTATCGCCGCAGTTTTCCCCGGCCGACGGCGATGGAGGCCATTCGCAAGGCCGTGGCGATCTGCCGTCCCTTTAATTTGTAGACGCGGTGCAAACCGCATCTGCGGCGTACCCGCGTGCTGGTCGCGGGTGTGTTTTCATCGGTCGCATCACAACAATGGAGCAAGCATGATGGAGGATCTCAAAGGCAAGGCGGTGCTGATCACCGGCGCATCCACCGGCATAGGCGCCGCTGCCGCACGAGCGTTCGCCGCCGCGGGCAGCCGCGTCGTCGTTCACTACAACGAAAGCCGGGAGCCTGCGCAGGCGCTGGCGAAGGAACTGGAGAAGGGCGGGGCCAAGGTGCTGCTGGTGGCCGGCGACGTCACCAAGGAGGAAAACGTAAAGCGCATCGTCGCCGAGACGATGGCAGCCTTCGGACGCATCGACGTGCTGATCAACAATGCGGGCGGCATGCTGGGGCGCATCAAGATCGAGGACTACACGGCGGACCACATCCAGCGTGTGATCGACCTCAACGTCACCCAGGTGGCGCTCTTCATGCGTGAGGTGGTGCCCATCATGCGCAAGCAGAAGTCCGGCAACATCATCAACGTGACGTCGATTGCGGCCCGCAATGGCGGCGGCGGCGGGGCGGTGCTCTATGCCGGTGCCAAGGGATTTGTTTCGACCGTCACGCGCGGCTGGGCGAAGGAAGTGGTCGGCGACAATATCCGCATCAACGCGGTGTCGCCCGGCGTGATCACCACGCCATTCCACGACCGGTACTCGAACGCGGACCAGCTGAAGGCGATGCAGGCCACGATTCCGATGAATCGGCTAGGCAGCGCGGAAGAGTGCGCCGGCACGTTCCTCTACCTCGCGTCCGACGCATTGTCCGGCTACGTGACGGGTCAGGTGATCGAGGTGAACGGCGGGCAGTACATGCCTTGATCGATGTTGCAGCGCATGCCGTAATCGAAGTTGCAGCATGTCGCGCACCGGTACTCGCGGTGCTGCGGCATGCGGCACGGCACGGGTGCAGCGGACAAAAAAATAGGGGTTACACTTGCGCGTAACCCCTTGGTTCAGTGTGGTGGGCATTGCTGGGTTCGAACCAGCGACCCCTCCCGTGTGAGGGGAGTGCTCTACCGCTGAGCTAAACGCCCCGCGAACCCAGACAGGAGTAGCGATTTAACCATAGCGACGAACCCACGGCAAACCGCGTTTTTATGACTGTCCCATCCTGTCCAGGACAAGGACCGCACCAAATGCGTGCAGTCGGTGTTGAAAAACAGGGCGGGCCCATCGTGCCGTGCCCCCAAGCGAACATAAGTACTTGGCCACCAACGGAAACATTGTCATGGCGTGCTGCTTGCTAGTCGAAAGCTGTCAATTCGAGTCCATCTGAATGCCCGCACCCGCGTACGATGAGATGACCGGCCTCGACGGCACGGTACGGTCGCATTACGGCGCCTTTGCCGACTGGCTCGAACGAACGGACGGTGCCCGGATCGCCCAGAAGCGCGACGAGGCCGAACTTGCCTTTCACCGCGTGGGCATCACGTTTGCTGTGTACGGCGAGAGTGCCGACACCGAGCGCCTGATTCCCTTCGACCTGGTGCCGCGCATCATCCCGGCGGACGAGTGGGCCATCCTCGAGCGCGGGCTGAAGCAACGCGTCCACGCGCTCAACCTTTTTCTCAACGACGTCTATCACGACCAGAAGATCCTGAAGGACGGGACCGTTCCGGCTGAACGTGTACTCAACAACACGCAGTATCGGCGCGAGATGGCGGGAATGGATGTGCCGGGCGGGATCTACGCCCACATCGCCGGCGTCGACATCGTGCGGGCAGGCGCCGGGGAGTACTACGTGCTGGAGGACAACCTCCGCGTCCCCTCCGGCGTCTCGTACATGCTCGAGAACCGGAAGATGATGATGCGGCTCTTTCCGGAGCTTTTCTCGACGCGCTCGATCCGGCCCGTGCAGCACTACCCGGACATGCTGCTCGAGAACCTGCGTGGCGTCGGCCCGAAAGGCGAGGAAAACCCGACAGTGGCGGTGATGACGCCTGGCGCGTACAACTCGGCGTACTACGAGCATGCGTTTCTGGCGCAGCAGATGGGCGTCGAGCTGGTCGAAGGGCAGGACCTCTTCGTCCAGAACGACACCGTCTACATGCGGACGACCCGCGGGCCACGCCGTGTCCATGTGATCTACCGCCGCGTCGACGACGACTTTCTCGACCCACTGGCCTTCCGCAAGGACTCGATGATCGGCGTGCCCGGGCTCTTCGCGGCCTATCGGGCGGGGCGGGTCACGCTGGCCAACGCCATCGGCACCGGAGTGGCCGACGACAAGTCGATCTACCCGTTCGTGCCGGAGATGATCCGCTACTACCTTGACGAGGACCCGATCCTCAACAACGTGCCCACCTACATGCTGTACAAGCCGCAGGACTTGAGCTACACGCTGGCCAACATCGCCAAGCTCGTGGTGAAGGAAGTGCACGGGGCGGGCGGCTACGGAATGCTGGTGGGTCCGGCGTCCTCTGCGGCCGAATGCGCGGCTTTCGCCGACCGCATCCGCGCGCACCCGGAGCAGTACATCGCGCAGCCTACGCTGGCGCTTTCAACCTGTCCCACCTTCGTCGGGTCGGGATTGGCACCGCGCCACATTGACCTTCGTCCCTACGTGCTGTCGGGAATCGACATTGACCTCGTGCCCGGGGGCTTGACCCGCGTGGCCCTGCGGGAAGGGTCGTTGGTCGTGAATTCGTCGCAGGGCGGCGGTACCAAGGATACGTGGGTGCTGGCATGAGCATCGCGGGTGGAGGGGCGCGAAGCGCCCGTCGGGGGGAGGCTATGAGGATCGCGCGCCCGCAGGGCCGCCCCAAGGGCGCGCTGCCCCCTGTGGGGGTGGGGCGCGAAGCGCCCGTCGGGGGGAGGCTATGAGTGCCATGCTCTCCCGCGTCGCCAACGAGCTGTTCTGGATGGCGCGCCATATCGAACGCGCCGAGAACACAGCGCGGCTGCTCGACGTCACGTATCGCACGTCGCTGCTGCCCTACAAGGTGCAGGAGCCAGGCCTCGCCTGGGCCGAGCCCTGGGCGGTGCCGCTGGTGGCCACCGGTGTTGCCACCTCCTACTACAAGAACCATCCGGTGCTCGGTGCCGAGAGCGTGATCAGGTTCATGATCCTCGACGCGGGCAACCCGTCGTCGATCTACAGTTGCCTCCGCAGCGCGCGCGAGTCGGCGCGCAGCGTGCGCGGCGCCATCACGTCGGAAATGTATGAGGACCTGAACGGCGCCTGGATCGAGATGCGCAACTACGACTACGCGGGCCTGCAGGCGCAGGGCGTGTCGGAGTTCCTGGACTGGGTGAAAATGCGTTCGCATCTCTTCCGCGGCGTCACGTTTGGCACCATGCTGCGCGACGAGGCCTATCACTTCATTCGCCTGGGCACGCATATCGAGCGTGCCGACAATACCGCGCGGATCCTCGATACGAAGTACCACATCCTGCTCCCGTCGGCCGCCGACGTGGGTGGCGCGGTGGACTATTATCAGTGGGCCTCGCTGCTGCAGTCGCTCTCCGGGTTCGAGGCTTACCGAAAGATCTACAGCGACGTGATCTCACCGCGGCGCGTGGCAGAGCTGCTGGTGCTGCGTGACGACATGCCGCGCTCGCTGCACAGCTGCCTCAATTTCATCGATGACACGCTGGCGCTGCTGTGCGACGAGCGCAGCGACGAGTTGCGGCGGCAGGCCGGCGAGCTGCACGCGCGGCTGCATTTCGGCAGCACCGATGACATCATCCGGTACGGTCTGCACGAGTACCTGATGGATTTCCTGCAGCGCGTTTCCGTGCTCGGCGCGGAGATCAGCCGGCGGTTCCTGGTCCCCTCGAACTGATGTCAAGTGCGGCGACAGGTTGTGATTCGGTAGAATCAGTGGCTTCGCCTGTCGGCGCTCCGCCGGCGCATAACGTGGCCACCGCACTGTCATGACCTATTGCGTAGCAATGTCGCTGGACGCCGGAATGATCTTCGCGTCCGATTCGCGCACCAATGCCGGCGTCGACCAGATCGCCCGGTTCTCGAAGATGAAGGTGTTTGCGCGCGACGGCGAGCGGGTGATCGTCACGCTGTCCTCGGGCAACCTCTCGATTACCCAGAATGCGTTGAACCTGCTCGAGCAGAGGAGCCGTGCCGGCGAGGACCGCCGCACGCTGTGGAACGCCGAATCGATGTTCGACGTGGCCCGGCTGATCGGCGATGCGCTGCGCGAGGTCAAGACCTTCGACGGCCCGTTCCTCACCCAGAACAATATTGATTCGAACGCCAACTTCCTGATCGGCGGGCAGATCCGCGGCGAGCCGCATCGGCTCTTCAACGTCTACGGCGAGGGCAATTTCATCGAGGCCACGCCGGACACCTGCTATTTCCAGATCGGCGAGACGAAGTACGGCAAGCCGATCATCGACCGCGTGATCACGCGCAGCACCAGCCTGCTTGACGCGACCAAGTGCACGGTGGTGTCCTTCGACTCGACGATGCGGTCGAATATCTCGGTGGGCCTGCCCATCGACCTACTCGTTTATCACACGGATTCCCTGCGCATCGGCCTGCAGCGCCGGATCGAGGAATCCGACCCCTACTTCCAGATGGTGCACACGCAATGGGGCGAGGGGTTGCGGCGCGTGTTCGCGCAGCTGCCGGACCCGGACTGGACCTGAGCTTGGC
>JBBQEY010000080.1:0-12485 GCA_038321425.1 Burkholderiales bacterium
CAAGGGCTGGTTGTTCGAAGCCAAGGGCGAGGGCAACAAAGTCATCGTCACCGCCACGGCACCCGCTGGCGCACCGGCGCCGGGAAATGTTTACTTCTTTCCGTTCCAGGAAGGCCGCATCGAGCCCGCCGGCAAGCAGACCTTTGTCCGCGACGCCAACGGCACCTTTGTACTGACGCTGCCGGTGGCCTACCAGCTGGCGGCGGACTTCAAGCGCGTGTCGGGCGTGCTGACGGCCAGTAAGGGCCTGGCAGTTGGCGACGGCCTGGTCGCCGCTACGACCATCGACGTTGCGCTGACGGGCGCCGTCGTCGCCGGCCCGAAGCCGGTGGACGCGTCCGTGGCCGCCGCCACGTTCGCCGCGCCGAAACCCGCGGTCGCAAGCCTGTCGCTGTGGCTCGCCATCGTGTTCGCCTTCGTCGGCGGCGTGGTGCTGAACCTCATGCCGTGCGTGTTCCCGGTGCTCTCGCTCAAGGTGCTGTCGCTGTCCTCGCCGGGGCACGAAGACGTCGGGCGGCTGCGGATGCAAGGCCTTGCCTTCGGCGCGGGCGTGGTGGTCACCTTTGTCGCGCTGGCGGGCCTGCTGCTGGCGTTCCGCGCGGCAGGCGAACAGCTCGGCTGGGGGTTCCAGTTGCAGTCGCCGGCGGTGGTCAGCGCGCTGGCCATCCTGTTCTTCGTGCTGGCACTCAACCTGTCGGGCGTCTTCGAATTCGCATTGCTGGTCCCGTCGTCGGCCGCCGGCTGGAATGCCCGCAATCCCTATGTGAATGCCGCACTGTCGGGCGGCCTGGCGGTCGTGATCGCCTCGCCGTGCACGGCGCCGTTCATGGGCGCGGCCTTGGGCTTTGCGTTGGCGCAGCCGGCAGCGCTGACGCTGCTGGTGTTCGTGGCGCTGGGGCTCGGCATGGCCATGCCCTTCGTGCTGCTCACCTGGTTCCCCGGCTGGCGGCGCATGCTGCCGAAGCCGGGCGCGTGGATGGAACGGATGAAGCAGTTCCTGGCCTTCCCTCTCTACGCCACGGTAGCGTGGCTGGTGTGGGTACTGGGCGCGCAGGTGGACAACGACGCCGTCGTGCGGCTGCTGGTCACGCTGGTCGTGCTGGCGTTTGCGCTGTGGGCTTGGCGCGCGTACCGCGGCGGCGGTGGCCGGGCGTGGAGCGCGGCGGGCATCGCGGGCTTCGTGGCGGCCGCCTACGTGGTTTCCCCGCTGTTCGGGCCGACCACCGACAAGGACATGCCCACGCCACAGGCGCGCACCACCATCGGTGCCGTCGACCTGTGGCAGCCGTACACCCCGGCCAAGCTGGACGAACTGACGGCGGACGGCAAGCCGGTGTTCGTCGATTTCACCGCGGCGTGGTGCGTCACGTGTCAGGTAAACAAGTTGGTGCTGAACGACCCCGGCATCACGGGCGAGTTCGCGCGCCGCGGCGTGCAGCTGGTGCGCGCCGACTGGACGCGCCGCGATCCCGCCATCACGCGGGCGCTGGCAGGTTTCGGCCGCCAGGGCGTGCCGGTCTACGTGCTGTACAGGCCGGGGAAGGAACCGATGCTGTTGCCCGAGGTCCTTCAGAAGCAGACAGTGCTCGATGCGTTGGCTACACTGTAGCGATTCGTCGCGCCGGTCGCTGCTGGCCCCTTCATTCGCGGGAGAACATCATGAAATTTGCTGCCACGCTTCGTGCGTTGCCGCTGGTACTGGCCCTCGCCGCGATGGGTGCGGCGGCTGCCCCCAGCGGACCCGCGCCGGACTTCAACGTCACCGACACCTCCGGCAAGCCGGTGCGCCTGTCCGACCACAAGGGCAAGTTCGTGGTCCTCGAATGGACCAACCCGGAGTGTCCGTTCGTGCGCAAGCACTATGACAGCCAGAACATGCAGGGGCTGCAGAAGGAATTCGGCGCCAAGGATGTCGCATGGCTGGCGATCAATTCCACCAACAAGTCGAGCAGTGAATTCAAGACCGGCGCGCAGATGGATGCGTGGCTGAAGGCGCAAGGCGCGGCGCCGAAGGCCACGCTGATCGACGCTTCGAGCGAAACTGGTCGCGCCTATGCCGCCAAGACCACGCCGCACATGTTCGTCGTCGACCCGTCCGGCAAGATCGTCTATGGCGGCGCCATCGACGACAAGCGCTCGGCCAACCCGGCGGACGCCAAGACGGCCAACAATTACGTGCGCGCCGCGCTGAACGAATCGATGGCCGGCAAGCCCGTCACCGTGGCCAGCACGACGCCGTACGGGTGCAGCGTCAAGTACTGATTTCCTGAGTGACCCTCGAAACCTGGCTCGCGTTTTTCGCCGCCTGCTGGCTCATTAGCCTCTCGCCCGGTGCCGGTGCCATCTCGTGCATGGCGGCGGGCCTGCGCTTCGGGCTGCGCCGCGCGATGTGGAACATCGTCGGGCTGATCATCGGCATCATGTTCGTGCTGCTGGTCGTGGCCGTCGGTCTGGGCGCGTTGCTTGCCACGTCCACGGTGGCCTTCCTCGTCGTCAAATGGCTGGGCGTCGCCTATCTCGTGTGGCTGGGCGCGCAGCAGTGGCGCGCGCCGGCGATCGCGATCGATGCGGACGCCACAGTCGCAGACATGGCGGGCTCGCGCAAGCAACTGGTGTTGCGCGGCTTCCTCGTCAACGCGACGAATCCCAAGGGTATCGTGTTCATGCTGGCCGTGCTGCCGCAGTTCATCGACCCGGCGCGGCCGCAACTCGTTCAATACCTGATCTGCGGCGCCACGCTCACCCTGACCGACCTGGTGGTGATGACGGGCTACACCGGCCTCGCCGCGCGGGTGCTGCGGCTACTGCGCACGCCGGGGCAGATCCGCGCGATGAACCGCACGTTCGGCGGCCTGCTGATGGGCATGGGCGCGCTGCTGGCCACGTTCAAGCGTGCCGCCTGACGCCACATCGGCTACGCGCGCAGCAGTCCCAGCGCGCTCATCGCCTCGCGCGCTCCCTCCACACCCACGACGCGGCGCGTGACCATGCCGAGTTGCGCGGCGGCGGCTACGTTGATCGCGTTGTCGTCGACGAACAGCACGCGCGATGCCGGCGCGCCCATCGCTTCAAGCACATGCTCGAAGTAGTCGGCGTCGGGCTTCAACCGCCCCACGTGGTGCGATGGAAAATTGTGGTGGAACGACTGGTCCAGCGTCCACACGGTCGTGAAGCGCGCCCAATGCATTTCATTGGTGTTCGACACACTGGCCAGCCGGTAATGCGGCGACAGTTCGGCCAGCAGATCCTTGGCGCCCGGAAACAGCGCGCGCGGCCAGCCGTCGAAGGCCTGCAGGAATTCCGCGGGTGGCACTGGCACGCCGAACTCGCCGACCAGGCGGTGCGAGAATTCCTCGGTGCCGATGCGCCCGGTCTCGAAAGCGCGGACAGCCTCGGAGCTGAGCCAACGCCGCCATAACTCGTCGGTGCTGCCGAGGCCCTTCGACCATTCGAGCATCTTCTCGACACCTGCAAGCTCGACCAGCACGCCGCCCAGGTCAAAGAGGATCACGTCGATGTCGGTGTTGGTGTCGGTCATGGCATCAGTGCAGTGCGAGGGTGAGTCCGATGGGGACGAAGATGACCGACATCACGTTGCCGATCAGCACGATGGAGGCGACCTTGGCGGGCTCCTGCCGGAACTGCTCAGCCACCATGAAGTTGAGCACCGCGGGCGGCAGGCAGCCGAACAGGATCAGCAGGCCCTGCTGCTGGCTTGTCAATCCGAGCAGCGGCGACAGTAGCGCGGCCATCGCGATGCCGGTCAGCGGGCAGACGAGGCCGCCGATAGCACCCAGCTGCCAGTCGTCCCAGCGCACTTCGTAGAGTCGCACTCCCAGGGATAGCAGCATCATCGGGATCAGTGCATCCCCCACCATCTTGATGCTGGTGCTGGCCCAATCGGGCATCGGCGGATGCACCAGCGCAAACGCAAAACCGAGGAACGTCGACCACACCATCGGGTTGCGCGTCAGGCTGCCGAAGCGCGCCTTGTGGTCGATCATCCACGTGCCGAGCGTGAAGTGCAGCAGGTTGGAAATGGTGAAGAGCGCGACCATCGCGGAGAACCCGGCCTGGCCGAAGGCCAGCACCGCCAGCGGCAGGCCCATGTTGCCGCAGTTGTTGAACATCATCGGCGGCACGAAGGTGCGCGGGTCGGCGTGCAGCAGCCGCGCGAAGGGCCACGCGATGAGGCCCGAACCCAGCACGACGCCGACGCTGGCAAGCATCAGCGGCAGGTTCTCGCCGACATCGAAGTCCTTGCTGGCCAGCGCGGAGAAGATCAGCGCCGGGGCCAGGATCGTCATGCTGATGCGGTTGACGATCGTCATGTCCGGCTTCACACGCCGCGCATAGAGGTAGCCCACCAGCACGACCAGGAACACCGGCAGGATGATGCCGAGAATGCGCTCAAGCACGGCCCGGTCTCAGTTCAAGCCGCACGCGCGGCTTTTGATCGAGGAGTCTTTACCTTCGCGCTGCGCGCTTCGGTGTTCGCACTTGGGGCGACGCGGTGCGCTCACAGAATGTAACGCGCGAGGTTGTCGTTGCCGGCGATGTTGGCCAGCGTCGCGTCGACGAAGGCCGCATCGATGGCCACATGCTCACCGGTGCGGCGCGCGGCGTGGAACGACAGGTCATCGAGCAGTCTCTCCATCACCGTGTAGAGCCGGCGCGCGCCGATGTTCTCCTGCTTCTCGTTGACGGCGAACGCGATTTCTGCGAGGCGCCGGATGCCTTCGGGGGTGAACTCGAGGTGCACCTGCTCGGTGGCAAGCAGCGCGGCGTACTGGCGCGTCAGGCACGCATCGGTCGCGGTGAGGATCTTCTCGAAGTCGGACACCGACAGCGACGACAGCTCCACCCGGATCGGAAAGCGCCCCTGCAATTCCGGGATCAGGTCCGACGGCGTCGACAGGTGGAACGCGCCAGACGCGATGAACAGGATGTGGTCGGTCTTGATCATGCCGTACTTGGTGGTGACGGTGGTCCCCTCGACCAGCGGCAGCAGGTCGCGCTGCACACCCTGCCGCGACACGTCGGCGCCATGCATCTCGGAGCGCGATGCGATCTTGTCGATCTCGTCCAGGAAGACAATGCCGTTCTGTTCCGCGGCGGCAAGCGCGCGCGCCTTGATGTCGTCGTCGTTCAGAAGCCGCGTCGCTTCCTCGTCGACGAGGATCTTCATCGCCTCGGCCACCAGCAACTTCTTCACCTTGCGCCGACTCGGTCCCATCTGCGCGAACATGCCCTGGATCTGGCTCGTCAACTCTTCCATGCCCGGCGGCGCCATGATCTCCATGTTGGCCGGTTGCGACGACACTTCGATCTCCACTTCGCGGTCGTCGAGCGCGCCTTCGCGCAGCATCTTGCGGAATTTCTGACGGGTGACCGTATCCGCCGGCTTCATGTCGGCGAAGTTGACTTCGCGCGCGGGCGGCAGCAGCACGTCCAGCAGGCGTTCCTCGGCATTGTCGGATGCGCGGTCGCGCACCTTGCGGGTCTCGGCCTCGCGCGTTTCCTTGATCGCCACCTCGACCAGGTCGCGGATGATCGTATCGACGTCGCGGCCGACATAGCCGACCTCGGTGAACTTGGTGGCTTCCACCTTGACGAACGGCGCATCGGCCAGTCGCGCCAACCGCCGCGCGATCTCGGTCTTGCCCACGCCGGTGGGGCCGATCATCAGGATGTTCTTCGGCGTGATCTCCTGCCGCAGCGGCTCGGGTACCTGCTGGCGGCGCCAGCGGTTGCGCAGCGCGATGGCCACCGCCCGCTTGGCCGCGGTCTGCCCGACGATGTGCTTGTCGAGTTCGGAAACGATCTCTTCCGGGGTCATGTGCGACGACATGGCAGTACTCTTCTCGGGTTCTGGAAAAAAACGGCCGCCCTCGCAAGGGCGGCCGCTCAATTGTACCGGATGGGTCACGACACCACGGGACCCTGTAGGCGAGGCTGAAGCCTCGCCTACAGATTCGACGTGACGTCGAACCCGCGAGGCTGAAGCCTCGCCTACAGATTCGACGTGGCGTCGAACCCGCGAGGCTCTAGCCTCGCTTGCGGATTGAACGCCAGGCCGATTGGGCCCGGGGCGTGCAACTTTAGTCCGGAATCGTCAGCGTGGTGCCCGAGAACGTGATCTGGTTGGCTGCGGCGGGCGAGGCCGAGATCGGCGGGACGTTGGCCGTGGTGATCAGCGGTGCCGAACCCGGCGTGCCGCCACGGGGGATCGTGCGCACGACCTGCGCCGGCGGCAGCGGCACGTTGTTCGTCAGTTGCGCGTACATCGCGTCCATCGCCTTGTTGAAGTAGTAATGCAATGGAATGAACATCGAGTCGTAGCCCGGCAGCAGCGCATTGTCGATGAACGTGTCGAAGTGCTGCGCGTTGGTCACCTCGATGTAGGTGAGCTTCGACGCGGCACCTTCGACGATCTTGTTCTGGCCGTAGTACGGCCGCGACGTGAAGGACACCGGGATCAGCGCGTCGGAACGTCCGTGCACGATGATGGCCGGCTTGCCGCGCAGGTTGGCCGTGCGATAGATGTCCTTCACGCCGCCCTGAACGCGCAATGCGCCTGCATCGGTGCCCGTCCAGAGATTGCGCTGGCAGGTCGCAGCATCGACGTTGAAATCCAGCAGCCCCGTCGACGGCGACACCGACGCCGGGCTGTTGATGGGGCCGCCTGGCGCATTGTTGTTGATGATGTTGATGCCGATCGTGGGGGGCACACCATTGCTGCTGCCGAAGCTCTGCGCCAGTGCGGTGGCGCCCAACGGCGCCGGCTTCCCGGTGGCGTCCGTGGCCGCGAACGACAGGCCGCACAGGTTGTCCTTCACGCTGAAGCGGCCGTACGTGTTGGCGTAGGTCATCGCGATGGCCGGCGTTGCAAACGCGTAGTGCGACGCATGCAGCAGGTTCGACTCAGGTTGCCAGCCAGCGCTGATGAGAAGGTTCATCGCCTCGGTGGCTTGCTCGGCTGTCGTCGCCGACGTGAGGATGCCCTTGGCCTTCAGCGACGCGCAACGGTTGGTGGCAATCGTAGCGTTGACGAAGGCGGCGCCCGGCGAACCCACCGCGGCTGCGGACAGCGCGGCACAGGGCTGCAACAGGTTGGCCGTCGTGAAGTAGTCGTACAGCGGCCGGCCGTTGCCGTTCATCGTGACATTGCCGCGCCTGACGACGAGCGGGCCGCCAGGTGCCAGCGCGATGCTGGGTTCAGTCACGGCCACGCCATCGATCAGGCCGTCCACATCCTGCTCGGCGGCAGCCAGCGCCGCGCCCGCGCCATTGGAAACGGAGGACGCGATTACGATCGTGTTGCCGGGCCCGAACGTCACCTTGGCGGTGCCGTTGGAGTTGCGGTCCGCGCGCTCTTCGTTAAGGGCATAGAACGCGAAGCGGATGGCGTTGAGCGTGTCGAGGCCCCAGTCGCGCTCCGGATTCTGCTGAGAGTGTGCGTGTTTGACGGCAAAACGGCTGGGTGTCGCGGCGTTGAAGGTGGCAAGCTCTGCGGCCGTGAGTTCAGACGTGAAATTGGAGTTCTTGCCCGCCGCGACGGCGCCGGCGCGGATGCCGTTCTGCGTGTTGACCGTTTCGGCGGCGAGATCGTGGATGCCGGTGCCCGAACCCTTGTCGGTGTAGGCAACGACGCAACCGCGCTTCAAGCCCCATTCGCCGGCGGTGCCGATGGCGCCATAGACGCCGCGCGAACCCGATGAAGTCGCGGTCACCATGCACGGTTTGTTGACATCGAAGGACGCCGGAATCTGCACCATCATCGTCACGTTGAGCTTGCCCGTGCCGTCATCGGCATAGGCCAGGTATTCGGTGCCGGCGACCTTGCCTTCGCCGAGTGTCGGGTTGCCGTTGTTGTCGATGTTCGGTCCGTAGAGCGAACCGTAGCCGCCGTTGGTGACCACATCGACCAGCGCGCGATAATTGTTGTAGATCGCGAGTTTGCGCAGTTCCGCAGCCGTGGGCGAAGCCGGAACGGCGACGGCCGGCGCAGCGCCTGCGAGTCCGGTCTTGCCGAGCCCGGCGGTCAGCAGGTCATCGGCGGCACCGTCGTAGCTGGTCTTCGTGATCGTGCCGACGAATGACGGCTTGGTGTTCGATATTGTCGGTGACTCGTCGTCACCGCAACCAGCGAGGGCGAGGGCGAGTGCGGACGCGAGGACGAGCGAGATCGCGCGGGTGAATTGCGGCATGGTGGTACCCCCTGAGTGGACGGTGCGTCGATAAGCGCACTACACTTGATTCTAGCGCTAACATTGGACAAACAGCGCACACCTTTGGCGTGCTGATGCGGACGCCCTATGATGGTGCGTTGTCGTGCCCACGCGCGAATCGATCGATTCCACTTCTACCGGAGAAGTCATGAAGACAATGATTGGCTTGTTGGCAGCAGGCGTACTGACCGCGGGTTGCACGTCCATGGCGCCGTCGGGGCCGATGGCAACCGCAAAGCTCGAGCCGACCAAGGGCAACACGGCCAACGGCACGGTGACGTTCACCCAGCGCGGCGACAAGGTACAGGTCAACGCCAGGGTCGCCGGTCTCACTCCTGGTGGGCACGGCTTTCACATCCATGAAAAGGGCGACTGCGGTTCCGGCGATGGCATGAGCAGTGGGGGCCACTTCAACCCGCGTGGCAAGCCGCACGCCGTGCATACGACGCCGGACCGCCACGCGGGCGACATGCCGATGCTCGTGGCGGATGCCAGCGGCAACGCCACACTCGTGATCGAACTCGACGTCATGACCATCGGCAGCGGCGAGACCAATATCGTGGGTCGCGGCCTCATCGTGCACAAGGATCCGGATGACTTCGCCACCCAACCCACCGGCAAGTCCGGCGCTCGCGTGGCCTGTGGCGTGATTACCCGTTCGTGATTCGGTCGCATGGATACTCTCACTCGAGTAGTTGCCGCGCTGGCGGTGGCGGCACTGGCCACCGGTTGCGCGTCAAAGAAGGAAGCCGCCTACGAGCCCAGCATCGGTCTCGAGGCGCGGATGAAGGGCGCCGGCTCCGCCGCCAGCGGCTACTTTCGTGTCTCCGATTCCCGTGATGGTGCCGGCGTCAACGTCCAGCTATCGCTGCTCAATGCATTGCCCGGGACCTACCTCATCACGTTGCACGAGAAGGGCAACTGCCGGTCGGCCAATCTATATTCCGCCGGGCCTGCGTGGGCGCCGGCAGCCACCGGCCGCACGCCCGACAAGCTGTTGACGCCTTACTACACGGACACCGAAGGCGACATCCACAACTACGGCGCATACATCCCCGGCGCGCACGTCGATGGTGGCCCCGAGTCGCTGGTAGGCAAGGTGGTGATCATCCAGTACGGGCACGGCGTGTCCAACGCGGAACCCGGCCTGCCCAACAAGCGGATGGCGTGCGGCGTGCTGGAGTACGCGAAACCGATCTTCTGATCGCGCCACCGACGCGTGGATACCCGGTGCGGGTATCCTTGCGTACTGCGCCGTTGTCGGCGACTTTGCAGGACTAACATGGGCTTCCTCTCCGACCGCAGGGTTCTCGTCACCGGCGTGCTGTCCAGCCGCTCGATTGCGTATGGCGTGGCGCGCGCGTGCCAGCGCGAAGGCGCCACGCTCGCCTTCACCTACGTCAACGATGACCTGAAGGACCGCGTCACCAGGTTGGCCCTGGATTTCGGTCCCGTGCCGGTGCTGCGCTGCGACGTCGCGCGCGATGACGACATCGATGCGCTGTTCGCATCGCTGAAGTCCGAGTGGGGTGGTCTCGACGGCCTGCTGCATTCGATCGCGTTTGCGCCGCGCGAAGCGTTGTCGGGGGACTTCCTGAACAGCCTGTCGCGCGCCGCGTTCAACACCGCGCACGATATTTCCAGTTACAGCTTCGCCGCATTGGCGAAGGGCGCGCGACCGCTGATGCAGGAACGGCGCGGTGCGTTGGTCACGCTGACGTATCTTGGCGCCGTGCGCACGCTGGCCAATAACACCGTGATGGGGCTGGCCAAGGCCAGCCTCGAAGCCAACGTGCGCTACATGGCGGCGGCACTCGGCCCGGAGCAGATCCGCGTCAACGGTATCTCGGCCGGGCCGATCAAGACGCTGGCGGCCGCCGGTATCGGCGGCTTCTCGAAGATCCTCAACTTCGTCGAGAAGAACGCGCCGCTGCGCCGCAACGTGACGATCGACGAAGTGGGCAACGTGGCCGCGTTCCTGCTGTCCGATCTTGCGAGTGGCGTGACGGGCGAGATCACGTACGTCGACTGCGGCTTCTCGACGGTGGCCGCCGGCATCGGCGAAGAGTAGGCGCCCATGGCCAGTCGCGTCTTCGACGCGGTCATCGTCGGCGGCGGGCACAACGGCCTCACCTGCGCCGCGTATCTCGCGGCGGCCGGGTTGTCGACGTGCGTAGTCGAGCGTCGCGGGGTCTTGGGTGGCGCCGCGGTCACCGAGGAATTCCATCCCGGCTTTCGCAATTCCACCGCCAGCTATACGGTCAGCCTGCTCGACCCGCAGGTGATCCGCGACCTGCGGCTGGCGGAACACGGCCTCGAGGTGCGCGAGCGGCCGATCGCCAATTTCCTGCCGCTGCCGGATGGGCAGTACCTGAAGGTGGGCGGCGGCCTCGCGGCCACGCAGGCCGAGGTGGCGAAGTTCTCACGCCGCGATGCGGAGGCGCTACCGCAGTACTACGCGATGCTGGAGCGCGTCGCCGACGTGCTGCGCGCCACACTTGGCCTGACGCCACCCAACATCCGCGGCGGTGGCATCGCCGATGTGGCGGCCATGCTCGAACTGCTTGGCGCGGCGAAGCATGTGCGCGGCCTGACGCTGCCCGAGCGCCGCGACCTGATGGATCTCTTCACCAAGAGCGGGGGCGATGTGCTCGACCGCTGGTTCGAAAGCGCGCCGATCAAGGCCGCTTTCGGCTTCGATGCGGTGGTGGGCAATTTCGCGAGTCCGTACACGCCAGGGTCCGCGTACGTGCTGCTGCACCACGTGTTCGGCGAAGTGAACGGCAAGCCCGGCCAGTGGGGCCATGCAGTGGGCGGCATGGGCGCAATCACGCAGGCGATGGCGCGCGAATGCGAAGCACGTGGCGTGGTGCTGCGCACGCACGCGTCCGTGGCACGCGTGCTGGTCAAGGCCGGACGTGCAGCCGGGGTGGAGCTGGCCGACGGCGAAGTCATCGAAGGCAGGCGCGTCGTCGCCAACGTCAATCCGAAGCTGTTATTCGACCAACTGGTGGCGCCCGAGCATGTCGACGCGGACTTTCGCGCGCGCATCGCGGCGTACCGCTGCGGCTCAGGCACGTTCCGGATGAATGTCGCACTGTCGGCGTTGCCCGATTTCACCGCGCTGCCCGGTCGCCACGCGCAGCCGCATCACTCGAGCGGCATCATCATGGCGCCGTCGCTCGCGTACATGGAGCAGGCGTACTTCGACGCGAAGTCGCACGGCTGGTCGAAAGCGCCCATCGTCGAGGTCCTGATCCCGTCCACCGTGGACGATTCGTTGGCGCCCGCCGGCATGCATGTGGCCAGCCTCTTCTGCCAGCACACGCATCCCGACTTGAGCGCCGTGCAGCCGGGACGCACGTGGGACGATGCGCGCGAGGAAGTGGCCGACCTGATGGTGGCCACCGTGGATGGTTTTGCGCCAGGCTTCGCGGCCAGCGTGCTCGGCCGCCGGATCCTGTCGCCGCTCGACCTCGAACGCGAAATCGGGCTGATCGGCGGCGACATCTTCCATGGGGCGCTGTCGCTCGACCAGCTGTTCTCGGCGCGGCCGGTGCTGGGCCATGCCAACTACCGGATGCCGGTGCGTGGACTCTACCTGTGCGGGGCCGGCGCCCATCCGGGCGGCGGCGTCACCGGCATCCCCGGGCGCAACGCGGCGCGCGAAATCGTCAAGGATGCGCGGCGGCGCAAGCACTGAACGCATGGTCCCGAGCAATAACCTGGCATGGCTCCTTGCGCGCACCGCGCGCACCTGGCCGCGATTGTCGGCCGTGGCATCGGGTGCCAGGGTATTGCACGACTACGCAACACTCGCGCGCCGTGCCTCCGGGCTGGGGGCCTCAATGCGCGACGCCGGGTTGTTGCCCGGCGAACGCGTGGCTATCGTGTCGTGCAATGCGCCCGCGTACATCGAAACCCTGTTCGCATGCTGGTGGGCCGGACTGACGGCCGTTCCCGTCAACGCGAAACTGCACGCGAAGGAACTCGCCTACGTGCTGGAGCACAGCAGCGCGCGCTGGGTATTCGCCGACGACGCTTGGGTCGTCGCATTGCGTGACGCCGACATTGCACCGACCACGCTTGAACACATCCAGCTGCTGGGCGACACCGCTTACGAACGACTTGTCGCGCATGCTGGCACCGGCGACCCCGATGCCGTTGCGCCATCCGATCCCGCGTGGCTTTTCTATACCAGCGGCACGACGGGGCAACCCAAAGGGGTGGTGCTCTCGCATTCGAACCTGCAGG
>JBBQEY010000081.1:0-12437 GCA_038321425.1 Burkholderiales bacterium
CGTGCTGTCGAACGGCCATGGCTCGATGCTGCAATACGCCTTGCTGCACCTTTCGGGCTACGACCTGCCGATGTCCGAGTTGCGCGCGTTCCGGCAACTGCACTCGCGCACGCCGGGCCACCCGGAAGTGGGCGTCACGCCGGGGGTGGAGACGACCACGGGTCCCCTTGGCCAGGGGCTCGCCAATGCGGTGGGCCTGGCGCTCGCCGAAAAGTTGCTGGCCGCGGCATTCAACCGAGATGGCCACGTCATCGTCGACCACCGCACCTATGTGTTCCTCGGTGACGGCTGCCTGATGGAAGGCATTTCGCACGAGGCCTGTTCGCTGGCGGGCACGCTGGGCCTTGGCAAACTCATCGCGCTGTACGACGACAACGGCATCTCCATCGACGGTCACGTCGAGGGCTGGTTTACCGACGACACGCCGCAGCGTTTCGCAGCCTATGGCTGGCATGTCATCCCCGGCATCGATGGTCATGACGTTGCGGCCGTCGAAGCCGCCATCGCGGCCGCGCATGCCGTCACGGATCGTCCGTCGCTGCTGTGCTGCAAGACCATCATCGGCAAGGGCGCGCCGAACAAGCAGGGCAGCGACAGCGTGCATGGCGCGGCACTGGGCGAAAGTGAAGTGGCCGCCACGCGCGCTGCCATCGGCTGGCCGCATGCGCCGTTCGAGATTCCCGCGGACATTTATGCGGGCTGGAATGCGCGCGAGTGCGGCGCGCTACTGGAGCAGGACTGGAGAAAGCGCTTCGACGCCTACCAAAGCGCGCACCCGGCGCTGGCCGCGGAGTTCATGCGTCGCACCTGGGGCAAGCTGCCCGCGGATTTTGGCGCGGCAGCCGATGCCTTCATCGCGGCGCAATCGGCCAAGGCCGAGACGATCGCGACGCGCAAGGCATCGCAGCAGGCCATCGAGGCTTATGCGAAGTTGCTACCGGAAATGATTGGCGGCTCCGCCGACCTGACCGGCTCGGTGTTCACCAATTGGTCGGGAAGCACGATCGTCACGCGTGACAAGCCCGGCAACTACGTGAACTTCGGGGTCCGCGAGTTCGCGATGAGCGCCATCGCCAATGGCCTGGCGCTGCACAGCGGCTTCATTCCCTACGTCGGCACGTTCCTCACGTTCTCCGATTACGCGCGCAATGCGGTGCGGATGGCCGCATTGATGAAATTGCGCGCCATCTTCGTCTACACGCATGATTCGATCGGGCTGGGCGAGGACGGCCCCACGCATCAATCGGTTGAGCATGCGGCCAGCCTGCGGCTCATCCCGGGCCTCGATTTGTGGCGGCCGTGCGATACGGTGGAGTCCGCCGCAGCATGGGCGGCGGCGATCGAGCGTCACGATGGTCCGTCGTGCCTGCTGTTCACGCGGCAAAACGTGCCATTCGTGCCACGCACGGACGAGCAGATCGCCGGCATCGATCGCGGTGGCTACGTCGCCGCCGATTTCGATGCGGCCGTCAGCGGACCACAGGTGGTTGTCATCGCCACCGGTTCCGAGGTGGCACTGGCACTGGGCGCACGGATGCAGCTGGCCGGCAACGGCATCAACGTGCGCGTGGTGTCGATGCCCTGCACCAGCGTGTTCGACCGGCAGGATGCGTCGTGGCGCGCGTCAGTGCTGCCGGCAGGCATCCCGCGAGTCGCGGTGGAGGCCGGCGTCACCGCGGGCTGGCGCCGCTACGTTGGTGCAACTGATGATCCCCACGCCGCAGTCATCGGCATCGACACCTTCGGCGAATCCGCGCCGGGCCCGGTACTGTTCAAGCATTTCGGTTTCACCGTGGAGCACGTCGCGGCCGTCGTGCGCCGTGTCGTATGACGCAGCAGATCATGAGCGACGTGCACATCCGCCCCGCCCAACCTGCCGATGCCGCCGGTGTCGCGCAGGTGCGCGTCGATGCGTGGCGTACGACCTATCGCGGCATGATTCCCGATGCGTATCTTGCCGCCATGCGCGTCGAGGAAAGCACCGCCCTGTGGGACAAGGTCCTCACGGCAGCGCCCAACACCACCAATACCTTCGTCGCGGAAGTCGACGGCCGCGTGGTCGGCTTCGCCTCCGGTAGCATGTTGGCCGAGCCGAAGCTTGGCTACGACGCCGAACTGGCCGCCGTCTATCTCGAACGCGACATGCAACGCGCGGGCATCGGCCGCCAGCTGGTGGCAGCAGTGGCGGCGGCCCAGCGTGCCCATGGCGCAACCGGCCTGATCGTCTGGGTCGTTGCCGCCAACAAGACCGCGCGCGCCTTCTACGAAGCCCTGGGCGCGCAACTTGAAATCGAACAGCCGTTCACGTGGGACGGCATGGATCTCGTCGAGGCCGGCTACGGCTGGCGCAACCTCGATGCGCTGATTGCGGCAGGCGGCGCGCCTGCCCGCCTGCACTGAAACTCCGTTTGCAAACCGTGGAGAAACTGCAATGACCATCAAAGTCGCGATCAACGGCTACGGCCGCATCGGGCGCAACATCCTGCGCGCGCATTACGAGGGCAAGAAGAAGCACGACATCGAAATCGTCGCGATCAACGACCTCGGCAGCCCCGAAACCAATGCCCACCTGACGCGCTACGACACCGCGCACGGCAAGTTCCCCGGCAAGGTGGAGGTCGACGGCGACTCGATGGTCGTCAACGGTGACCGCATCAAGGTGTTCGCCGAACGCGACCCGTCCAAGCTGCCCTGGGGCGCGCTGGGCGTCGACGTCGTGCTGGAGTGCACGGGCTTCTTCACCACGAAGGCAAAGGCCGGCGCGCATCTCGCCGGCGGCGCCAAGAAGGTCATCATCTCGGCACCCGGCGGCAAGGATGTCGATGCCACGATCGTGTTCGGCGTCAACCAGGGCGTGCTGAAGGCCACCGATACGGTGATCTCCAATGCATCGTGCACCACCAACTGCCTGGCACCGCTGGTGAAGCCGCTCAACGACAAGATCGGCCTCGTCAACGGCTTGATGACCACCGTGCACGCGTACACCAATGACCAGGTGCTGACCGACGTCTACCACGAGGACCTGCGCCGCGCACGTTCCGCGACGATGAACATGATCCCCGCCAAGACCGGCGCGGCGGCCGCGGTCGGGCTGGTGCTGCCGGAGCTGAATGGCAAGCTCGATGGCTATGCGATCCGCGTGCCGACGATCAATGTTTCGCTGGTCGATCTTTCGTTCATCGCCGCGCGCGACACGACAGCGGATGAAGTGAACGCCATCATGAAGGCGGCTTCCGAATCCGGTCCGCTGCATGGCATCCTCAACTACAACACGGGATCGTTGGTTTCCAGCGACTTCAACCACGACCCGGCGTCGTCCACGTTCGATTCGACGCTGACCAAGGTGTCGGGGCGACTGGTGAAGGTCTCGAGCTGGTACGACAACGAGTGGGGCTTCTCCAACCGGATGCTCGATACCACGGTCGCACTGATGCAGGCGAAGTGATGTTCATGGTCGCGCTGGCCCCACGGAGCGGATCGCGATGAAGTTCAAACGCCTGGCAGACGTCGATGTGCGCGGCAAGCGGGTGTTCATCCGCGCCGACCTCAATGTGCCGCAGGACGACGCCGGCGCCATCACCGACGACACGCGCATCCGGGCATCGGTGCCGGCAATCCGCGATGCGCTCGCGCGCGGGGCCGCGGTGATGGTGACGTCGCACTTGGGCCGACCCACGGAAGGCGAGTGGAAGGCCGCCGATTCATTGGCGCCCATCGCCGCCCGCCTGGCCGAACTGCTGGACATGGAGGTGCCGCTGGTCCGCGATTGGGTCGACGGTGGCGCGTGGCACGTGGCACTGCAGCCAGGCCAGGTCGTGCTGCTCGAAAACTGCCGGATGAACAAGGGCGAGAAGAAGGACAGCGAGGAACTGGCAAAACGGATGGCCGCGCTGTGCGACGTTTATGTCAACGATGCCTTCGGGACGGCCCACCGCGCCGAGGCCACCACGCATGCGCTGGCCCGCTTCGCGCCCGTCGCATGCGCCGGTCCGCTGCTGGCCACGGAGCTCGACGCACTCGGCGCGGCGCTGGCCCATCCGAAGCGTCCGCTGGTGGCGATCGTCGCCGGGTCGAAGGTTTCGACCAAGCTGACCATCCTGCGCGCGCTGGCCGCCAAGGTGGACACGCTGATCGTCGGCGGCGGCATCGCCAACACCTTCATCCTGGCCGCGGGCGGCAAGATCGGCACGTCGCTGGTGGAGGCCGATCTCGTCGGCGAAGCCCGTGCCATCCTCGAGGAATTTCCCGGCAAGGTGCCGATTCCGGTGGATGCCGTGGCAGCGACGGAATTTTCGGCCGCTGCGGCGCCCCGCCTCACCGCGATCGAAAACCTGCTGCCCGACGAGATGATCCTCGACCTCGGGCCCACTACGGTTGCAGTACTGAAGCTGATCATCGCGGGTGCCGGCACCATCGTCTGGAACGGCCCGATAGGCGTGTTCGAGTTTGATGCTTTCGCCGCCGGCACCAAGGCCACCGCGCTGGCCATTGCCGACTCCGGCGCATTCTCGATTGCCGGTGGCGGCGACACGCTGGCGGCCATCGCGAAGTTCGGCGTCGGCGACAGGATCAGCTACATCTCCACGGGTGGCGGCGCGTTCCTCGAATTTCTCGAGGGCAAGACGCTGCCGGCCGTGCAGGTGCTCGAAACCCGCGCGTTGGCCTGACATGATCGTGTCCTGATCTGCCTTCACTCTCAAGGATTTCCCCGTGCCACGCAATACGAAAATCGTCGCCACGCTCGGCCCCGCCTGCAGCGACCCGGCCGTCCTGCAGCGCATGCTGGCGGCCGGCGTGGATGTGGTGCGCCTCAATTTCTCGCATGGCCTGGCCGCCGACCACGTCGAGCGTGCGCGCCTCGTCCGCGATTGCGCGAAGAATCTCGGCCGCGAAGTGGCCGTGATGGCCGACCTGCAGGGACCGAAAATCCGCGTGGGCAAGTTTGCCGAGGGCAAGGTCGATCTCGTCACCGGGCAGAAGTTCATCCTCGATGCCGAATGCGAGTTGGGCGACACCACGCGCGTGGGCCTCGACTACAAGGAATTGCCGCAGGACGTCTCCGCCGGTGCTGTCCTGCTGCTGAACGACGGCCTCATCCGACTCAAGGTCTTGAGCGTTGATGGCCCGCGGATCAACACCGAGGTGGTGATCGGCGGCAAGCTCTCGAACAACAAGGGCATCAACCGGTTGGGCGGCGGACTCACGGCGCCGGCGCTCACCGCGAAGGACATGGACGACGTGAAGACGGCGGCGATGCTCGAAGCCGACTTCCTTGCAGTGTCGTTCCCCAAGAATAAGGAAGACATGTACATGGCGCGGCAACTGTTGCGCGCCGCCGGTGGCCACGCGCTACTGATCGCCAAGATCGAGCGCGCCGAAGCCATCACCTATCTCGAGGAAATCATCGACGCCTCCGACGGCATCATGGTCGCGCGCGGCGATCTCGCCGTGGAAGTAGGCAATGCGGCAGTACCGGGCCTGCAGAAGCGGATGATCCGGATGGCACGCGAGCGCAACAAGCTCACCATCACCGCCACGCAGATGATGGAATCGATGATCCTGGCGCCGGTGCCCACGCGCGCCGAGGTGTCCGACGTCGCCAATGCCGTGCTCGATGGCACGGACGCCGTGATGCTGTCCGCCGAAACCGCCGCCGGCAAGTATCCGGTGGAGACGGTCGACACGATGGCGCAGATCTGCGTCGAGGCGGAGAAATCCGAACTGGTGGAACTGGACCGCGACTTCCTCAACCGCACGTTCACGCGCGTGGACCAGTCGATTGCGATGGCCACGCTGTTCACCGCCTATCACCTGAAGGTGAAGGCCATTGCTTCGTTGACCGACTCCGGCTCCACCGCCTTGTGGATGTCGCGGCACAACTGCGGCTGCCCCATCTACGCGCTGACGCCGCGGCTTGCCTCGCAGCGCAAGATGGCGCTGTACCGCAACGTGCGCCCGCTCTACCTTGAACAGAGCACCGACCGTGACCGCGTGCTGCGCGCGGCGGAAGACCTGCTGGTGGCCAAGGGGCAGGTGAAGGACGGCGACCTGATCGTGCTGACGATCGGCGAGCCCATGGGCAAATCGGGCGGCACCAACACGATGAAGATCGTCCGCGTCGGTGAGCACCGTTCCTGACATGACGTAACTGCACGCACCGCGCCCTGCCAGACCTGGACGCTCTGCTGTTGGCACGCCTCAAAGTCCCCGGCCGTAGGTGTGCGCTCTTTGAAGCACACGCTTGCGCGGGCCACCTGCCCGAAGGTATCCTCATCATCCAAACTGCGATCAAAAAACACGGCGGCGCCCCGCGCACGTCGGCGAGCGCCTGAAAGCCCTTCCCCCGACGTGGCAACGCATTCGGAACACACCCTGTATTCCATCAGCCCGCGCACCGACCTGCGCACGGCGTTCGTCTGGATCGCCATAGGCGCGCTGATCGTGTTCGGATCGTGGCGAATGGACCGGCTCGAGCATCAGGGCGCCGCGCTGCACAGCGCGCCCGGGCTCTGGCCGGGCATCATCGGCCTGTTGCTGGCGCTGCTCGGAATGGTCCTGGCATGGCGATCGATCGAGCGCGCGCGCACCACGCCATGGAACGCCGCACTGCCGGATGACACGGTGCTCGTGCCCGCGTGGCGCTTCCGGCTCGCGACCGCGATGTTCTTCACCTACGCGCTGCTGCTGGTAGGCCATGGACTGCCGTTCTGGGTGGGGACCGCGCTCTTCGTCACTGCGTTCGTGGCCGTGTTCCGGCGCGCCGACCGCATTGCCAATGGCGAGGCGCCACATCCGCGCAAGGACCTCCTGCTGGCGGTGATCTGCGGAGCCGTGACTGCCGTGGTGGTCTCGCAGGTCTTCGAGAAACTTTTCTACGTACGCTTGCCGTAACGCTCCGCAATGTTTGACGGCATCGTCGCCCTCGGCCATTCGCTTGGCACCTTCCTCGATCCGCTTTCGATCGGTTTGATCCTGCTGTCTTCGCTCGCCGGCGTGATCATCGGCGCGTTGCCGGGTCTGACGGCCACGATGGGCGTGGCCCTGATGACGACACTGACGATCAAGATGCCGTCGAATCAGGCGCTGCTGGTGCTGATCTGCACCTATGTCGGCGCGATCTATGGGGGGTCGCGCTCGGCGATCCTGCTCAACATTCCCGGCACGCCCGCTTCCGCCGCGGCGTGTCTCGACGGCCATGCACTGGCCAAGCAGGGGCTCGCCGGCCGTGCGATGGGGATCGCCACGTCAGGCTCGGTACTGGGCACGATGATCGGCATTTTCTTCCTGGCATTGTTCACGCCCATCCTCGGCGGGCTGGCGTTGAAGTTCGGCGCGTATGAGTTCTTCTGGCTGGCCGTGTTCGGCGTCGTGATCGCCGGCTCGCTGACCGGCGGCGATCCGCTGAAGGGCTGGATCGCAGGGCTGGTCGGCATCTTCAGCGCTTGCGTCGGCCAGGAGGCGATCTACGCCTTTGACCGGTTCACGTTCGGCAGCCGCGATCTCGCGGGCGGCTTCAACCTGGTGCCTGCACTCGTCGGCGCCTTCGGCTTTGCGGAATTGCTGATCGCGGTGCGCGAGAAGGCAGTGCCGGTCAAGGTCGATCCCTTCGATTCGGTGATTCCGCGCATCGCCGATGTCGCGCGACACTGGCGCACCATCCTGCGCTCGGGTCTCATCGGCACGTTCGTCGGCATCCTGCCCGGCGTGGGCGAGGACGTCGCCGCATGGTCATCCTACGCGGCCGCCAAGCGCGCCAGCAAGGAGCCCGAGAAATTCGGCAAAGGTTCGATCGAGGGCCTGATGGCGGCGGAGACCGGCGACAACGCGTGCGTGCCGGGTGCCGTCATCCCGGTGCTGACGCTCGGCATCCCCGGTTCCGCGCCGGCCGCGGTCCTGATGGCCGCCATGCTGATCCACGGCGTGCGGCCGGGCCCGATGATCATGATCGAGGCTCCCACCTTCGTCTACGACGTGGTTGCGATGATGCTGTTCGCCACACTCGGCATCCTGCTGTACGGCCTCACGCTGACGCAGCTGCTGATCAAGGTGCTGATGGTGCCGAAGCCCGTGATCCTGCCCATCATCTTCGTGCTGTGTGTCGTCGGTTCGTTCGCGATCGCCTCAAGGCTCTTCGATGTCTGGGTGATGCTCGGCTTCGGCATCATCGGCTTCGCGCTTCGGCGGCTCGGCTATCCCGTGGCACCGCTGGTGCTTGGCTTGGTGCTGGGCGATCTGATGGAAAAGAGCCTTCGTCGCGGACTGGTGCTGTCCGATGGCAGCCTCGGCCCCTTCCTTACGCGTCCGATCTCGGTCGTGCTGTGGATCACGATCCTGCTGGTGGTGCTGTGGAAGATCCCGCAGTTCCGGCGCCTGTTCATGCGCAAGGCTGCCGTGACATCATGACCAGCGCAACGCATCCGGTGGGCGTAATCGGCGTCGGCCTCGTAGGGCTGGCGCTGGTGGAGCGTTTGCGCGCCGCACGCATCAAGGTGGTGGGCTACGACATCGATCCGGCGCGCCGCGAAGTCCTGGTGGCGGCGCACGGCATGGCGGCCGGCAGTGCGGCGGATGTGTTCGCCGCATGCGACAACGTGCTGCTGGCTCTTCTCGACGGCGCGCAGACCAGCGTGATGATCCGCGATGCGATGCCATCGTTGCGACCCGGCATGCGCCTCGTCGATTGCTCGACCTCCGACCCGGAGCAGGCGGTGGCGCTGGCCGTGCGACTTGCCGCGCGCGGCGTGCGCATCCTCGATGCGCCGCTGTCCGGTTCAAGCCAGCAGATCCACGATGGCACGGCGGTGATGATGATCGGCGGCAATGCCGACGATTGCGATGCGCTCGAACCCGTCCTCGCTGCCATCTCGTCGCGCCGGTTCCTGCTGGGGCCGCCCGGAAGCGGGTCACGCGCCAAGCTGGCGACCAATCTTCTGCTGGGACTCAATCGCGCGGCGCTGGCCGAGTCGCTGGTGCTGGCGGAGGGTCTCGGGATCGACCTCAATACGTTCCTTGAACTGGTCCGCGTCACGCCGGCCTACTCGCGCGCGGTGGACGCCAAAGGCGCGCAGATGATCGAGGGCACCTTCGCGCCACCGCAATCGCGCGTGCACCAGCACCGCAAGGACCTGCGCCTCATCATTGAGGCCGCGGCGCGCAGCGGCCACACGCTGCCGTTCGCGGCTACGCATGCCGCCGTCCTCGACGTCGCCATTGCGGAAGGTGCGGGCGACCTCGACAACGCGGCGATCATCGATACGCTGCGGCGGTGGCGCACCAGGCCGGGTGGCAGCAAGTGATCTCCCACCAATCGCGAAGCAGGGAAGCGGCGCTGCTGCGATGAACGAGCGCATGTCGACCCCTTCGTTGCGGTTGCCGTCTGCGGACGGCACGCTTGCCGCATACACGCTGCGTCCTGCGGTCACGTGGGCCTTGCCCGCCGACGGCGTGGCGTGGAATCGCGTGGCCTTCGCCGCCGCGCATGTGGTGCCCGATGCGCGCGCAGCCATCGACCCGTGGGTCGGCACCGCCATCGACTGGGACTCGACCCTCGCGTTCCGCCATCACCTGTGGGCGCACGGCTTCGGCGTGGCCGAAGCGATGGACACGGCGCAGCGCGGCATGGGGCTCGACTGGCCGACGTCGCTGGAACTGATCCGGCGCAGCGTGGCCGAAGCCCGCACGGTGCGCGGCGCTGTTGTATTTTCCGGTGCCGGCACCGACCACCTGGCACCAGCGTCCTCGGTGACGCTGGCGCAGGTCGTGACCGCGTACGTCGAACAATGCGCGGCCGTTGAAGCCGCTGGCGGCCGCATCATCCTAATGGCCAGCCGCGCGCTGGCGGCATGCGCGCGCTCACCCGACGACTATGCCTTCGTCTACGACCGGGTGCTCGCGCAGGTTCGCGAACCGGTCATCCTGCATTGGCTGGGCGAGATGTTCGACCCTGCGCTGGCTGGCTACTGGGTTGGCGCAGGCGGCCTCGCGAGCGATCTGCAGCATGCGCGCGCCACTGACGTATGTGCGGCCGTGATCACCGCGAATGCCGCCAGAGTCGACGGCGTGAAGGTGTCGCTGCTCAATGCGGGCAAGGAGGTCGCCTTGCGCGCGCGGCTGCCGGCGGGCGTGCGGATGTACACCGGTGACGACTTCAACTACGCCGCTTTGATCGGCGGCGACGCCACCGGACATTCCGATGCGTTGCTCGGTATTTTCGATGCGATCGCGCCGGCCGCATCCGCCGCGCTGACTGCACTGGCCGCCGGTGATCGCGCCACGTTCGAGACCATCCTGGCGCCCACGGTGCCGCTGTCGCGCCACATCTTTGCCGCCCCAACGCGCTTCTACAAGACCGGCGTCGTGTTCATGGCGTGGCTCAATGGCCACCAGCGACACTTCACGATGGTGGGCGGCCAGCAGAGTGCGCGCAGCATCGTCCATCTCGCCCTATTATTCCGGCTGGCCGACGCGGCCGGGCTGCTGCGTGATCCCGCTCATGCGACGGCACGAATGCGGGCACTGCTGGCCGTGCACGGCATCGACGACTGAATACCAGCCGTTCGATGACGTCGAGTTCGCGGATGCCCGCCCAGCCGAACCTCGGCCCGCTGCCGCCGAGGCCTCCTCCCTACAAGTTCGATCGCGCGGTGCTGTTCGCGATGGGCATCGGTGCGCCGATGCTGTTCGCGCTTGCCATGGGCGAGCCGCGCGCCGCGCTGTTTGCAGGCGTGGGCGCCCTCTTCGCGCTGATGACCGACCCGCGGCGATCCATCGGCGTCCGCGTTGCCTCCGTCATCATCGCGCTCGGGTTGATCGTGGGTGCGGGCACGCTGGGTGTGTTGCTGCAGCAGCAGCGCGAGGCCATTTTCCTGGCCGTCGTCGTGATCACGTTTCTGTCCGGCCTGCCGAAGCCCTATTTTCCGTATCTGACGATCGTCGGCAAGTTGTGCGCGGCAGTGGTGATCGTCACGTCCGCAGGCTTCGCGGCCACGCCCGCTGCGGCGGGGGCATTCGTCGGCGGCGGGCTCGCGGCCGCGCTGGCCACCGTCGTGGTGGTGCGCTGGCGCGACGCGATGGGCACGGCCCTGACCCCGTATGGCGAGGTGCGGGGTCTGCTGTCCGGCGAGCGCAATCCGCTGTACTACGCCGTCACGCTCGCGGTGACCGTGGCGCTGGCCATGGCGCTGGCGGACCGGTTGCATGCGACGCTGCCCGGCTGGGTCGGCCTGACCGTGCTGTTCGTGATGCATCCGGACGATGCCACCGCGCTGAAGCTGATGGGCCAGCGGATCGGCGGCACGCTAGTCGGGATCGTCATCGCCGGCATTATCGTGCACCTGGTGCACGACCAATGGTGGCTGGCAGCGCTGGTCATCGGCCTGGCCGCCCTGATGCCGAAAGCCACGGCGGTGAACTACTTCTGGATGTGCACCGTCTTCACGTCGCTGGTGATGCTGCTGCTCGACCTGTCGCTGCTGGCCACGGGTGGCGATGCGCCGCTGCTGCTGTGGCGGTTCTACGACACGCTGCTGGGATGTGCGGTCGCGGGCACCGTGCTGCTGGTGCTGTATGGCGCGCGGCGCTGGCGCTCCGCACGGTAAAACGGGTCATTCCGCCGTTGCCGCCGAAGGAAAGAAACATGGCCCTCGTCTCCATGCGCCAAGGCGATCTGCGTGCAACGCTACCAGCAGTTCGGCAGCGCCAGCATGGCGTCGAAGATCAAGCCGGTAGCGATGCCCGACATCGCGGCGCGCTACAAAGCCGGCGAACTGGCGCAGATCGTCAACGGACGGACTCGGCTACAGCCTCCTGCGTGAGCGTGTAGGCGAGGCTTCAGCCTCGCTGGGATATCGCAGCATCGACCCAGCGAGGCTGAAGCCTCGCCTACGAAAGTCATGCTACAGCGTCCCGCATCCCGCCAGCGACAACGTCTGCAACACGTCGCCGTTGCGTGCGTCCTGCACCACCGCCACCAGCGTGGGGCCGCGTCCCCGTTCGGTGGGGCGCGCTATTTGCACCGTCTTGTCGAGCCGGCCTTGAGCATCGGGGACGAAAGGCCCCGCGAGCGTGCGCACGACGTGGTCGTGCTCGAGCCGCACCCCCTTGTTCTCCCCTGCCTTCACGTCGGAAACCAGGCGGCTGTCCGTATAGGCAAGCCACACTTCGGCGCGCCGCGCTTGGGCGGCATCCGGAACACGGACATCGATGCGGACATCTACGGCGTCGGCAGTGGCGCCATCAACGGCCAGCCTCACCTCGGCCTGCGCCGCGCGTCCACGGGCCGTGGCAAGGGTCTCCGGCACCTTGTTGCCGGCCCAGTTCTGCATGTCGCGCCCCTGCACCCGCACCTGCGGCGTGTAGACGAACGTTTCGCCGCCGGCGCGGCTCGCGGCGTACTGCTTTGCCGTGAACTGTGCGCTGGCAAAGCGATCCTTCCACCC